>DATHUY010000030.1 GCA_035461765.1 Longimicrobiales bacterium | reverse complement strand
ACGTCGGTGATCGGGCGCCGGAACCGCAAGGTGGATGGCGCCGGGAAGGTCACCGGTGCGACGGTCTACACGGACGACATGGCGCTGCCGGGCATGCTGCACGGCAAGATCCTGCGCTCGCCGCATCCGCACGCGAACATCCTCTCGATCGACACGGCGAAGGCCGAAGCGCTGCCGGGCGTGCACGCGGTGGTGACGGGCCGCGATATGCCGGTCACGTACTGCGTGATCCCGTGGACACGCGATGAGTATCCGCTGTGCGTCGATCGCGTGCGCTACATCGGCGATGGCGTGGCGGCGTTGGCGGCGGTCGATGAGGAGACGGCGAACCGCGCGCTGCGGCTGATCGACGTCGAGTACGAGCTGCTGGAGCCGATCCTGGAGCCGGAGCGCGCGCTCGATGCCGACGCGCCGCAGATCCACGAGGCGGGCAAGCCCGGCCGCAACGGCAACATCACGAAGAGGGTGCACCTCGAGTTCGGCGACGTCGATGCGGCACTCGCGGACTCCGATATCGTCGTGGAGGACGAGTATTTCTTCCAGGGCTCGTCGCACACGCCGATCGAGCCGCACTGCGCGATCGGCCTGTATGACGCGACGGGCAAGCTCACGGTGTGGAGTGCGACGCAGGTGCCGCATTACCTGCATCGCGAGCTGGCGCGCGTGCTCGACCTCGATGTCGCGCGCATCCGCGTGGTGCAGCCGGCGGTCGGCGGCGCGTTCGGCGGGAAGAGTGAGCCGTTCGACCTCGAGTTCTGCGTCGCCGCGCTGTCGCGCAAGTGCGGCCGCCCGGTCAAGATCCTGTACACGCGCGAGGAAGTGTTCTACTCGCATCGCGGCCGGCACCCGATGAAGATGCACTATCGCACCGGTGTGTCCCGCGACGGTCACATTCGCGCGGTGGACGGCAGGCTGCTGCTGGACGGCGGCGCGTATGCGTCGTTCGGGCTGGTGACAGCGTATTACTCCGGCCAGCTGCTCACGGCGCCCTATACGTTCGACACGTACCGCTTCGACTCGACGCGCGTGTACACGAACAAGCCGGCGTGCGGCCCGAAGCGCGGGCACGGCAGCGTGCAGCCGCGCTTCGCGTTCGAGGTGCAGCTCGACAAGGCTGCGGAGCGGCTGGGCATGGACCCCATCGAGATCCGGCGTCGCAATTTCATCGGCGAGCGCACGCGCACGATCAACGAGCTGCGGGTCACGTCGAACGGATTCCTCCAGTGTCTCGACGCGGTCGAGCGTGCGAGCGACTGGTCGCGCAAGTTCCGCCGCATGCCGTTCGGCCGCGGCGTCGGCGTCGCCGGCTCGTGCTACATCTCCGGCACGAACTACCCGATCTATCCGAACGAGATGCCGCAGGCGGCCGTGCAGATCCAGATCGAGCGGAGCGGCCGCGTGGCGGTGTTCACGGGCGCGAGCGAGATCGGGCAGGGCAGCAACAGCATGGTCGCGTACATCGCGGCGGAGGAGCTGGGCGTCCCGCTCGAGTACGTGCGCGTGCATGCGACCGACACCGACATGACGCCGGTGGATCTGGGCGCGTACTCGTCGCGCGAGACGTTCATGGTCGGCAACGCGTGCGTGATGGCCGCGACGGACCTGCGCAAGCGCGTCACCGCCGTGGTCGCAGAGACATGGGAGACATCGCCCGCGCAGGTGGGTCTTGCGGGTGGCTGGGCGTTCGACCTGCGTGACACGTCGCGCCGCATGCCTGTGTCCGAGGCGTTCAACATCGCGGAAGCGAAGCTCGGCACGCTCGCGGCCGTCGGCCACTACAACACGCCGAAGGATGTGCACGGCGAGTATCGCGGCGGAACGATCGGAGCATCGCCCGCGTACTCGTTCACCGCGCACGTCGCGGAAGTCGATGTCGATGTCGAGACCGGATTCGTCGCCGTGCAGAAAATCTGGATCGCGCACGACTGCGGGCGCGCGCTGAACCCGGTGCTGGTCGAGGGCCAGATGGAGGGCTCGGCCTACATGGGCTTCGCCGAAGCGCTGATGGAGGAGCAGATCTTCAAGGATGCCGATCACGGTCGTGCGGGTCTGCACAACGCACCGTCGCTGCTCGACTACCGGATTCCGACGTCGCTGGACACGCCCGAGCTGGAATCGCTGATCATCGAGTCGCTGGACCCGGAAGGGCCGTACGGCGCGAAAGAGGCCGGCGAGGGCCCGCTGCACCCGTCGATCCCGGCGATTGCGAACGCGATCCATGACGCGGTCGGCGTGCGCATGGACGCGATGCCGTTCTCACCGCCGCACGTGTGGCGTGCATTGCAGGATGCCGGCGCGCGCGCCGCGTGGGAACGCGCGCGCCAGGCGGGCCGTACTACGGAAATCGCTGCGGATTAGCCGCACATCATCGGAGGCGCTCATGCGGATCGTGGTGGGGTGTACCCTGGTCCTGACGCTCGTCGCGTGTGGCGCCAGCTCCCCGAATGAGGGCCGCTCACGTGAGGACCTCGTGAGAGTGGGCAGCCAGGATGGCCGGACGATCATGCTGCCGATCCAGCACGACGACTTCACGGGCGGCGGCATCGTCGAAGCGCCGCGCGAGACCCTCTGGCGCCTCCTTCCGGTCGTGTACGAGGAGCTGGGCCTGCCGGCCCCCGCGGCCGACCCGTCCATCTGGACGGTGGCCGTGCAGAACCACACGACCTCCCGCCGGATAGGCGACACCCGCATGTCGGAGATGATCGACTGCGGCATGGGGCTCACCGGTCCGCACGCGGACTCCCACCGGATCCGCATGTCGGTGCGCACCTGGCTGGAGCCCGCGGCGACGGGGACGAAGGTGATCACGCGCGTGGAGTCCAACGCCTCATCCACGGAAGGCACGGCGGGATCGTTCGTGTGCAGCAGCCGCGGCCAGCTCGAGGCGCGGATCGCGAACGCCCTCAGACGACACACGACTCAGTAATCCCGGACCGGAAGCGACCATGTGCAGGAACATCAAACCGCTGTTCAACTTCGACCCGCCGGTCACGGATGACGACGTGCGGGCCGCCGCGCTCCAGTACGTGCGCAAGGTGAGCGGCTACACGAAGCCGTCGCAGGCGAACGAGACCGCGTTCAACGAGGCGGTGGACAACATCGCGCGCGCGACCGCTGAGCTGCTCGAGTCGCTCACGACGAATGCGCCGCCGCGCGACCGCGAGGTCCTGATCCAGCGCGCCCGGGAGCGGTACCGGGCGTAGCCCGCGGACCCGGACCCGGCGGGTCCGTCGACGGGCGACGTCGGAGGCGAGCCGCTCTGTCCCATGAGATCATTGACCTGAGTCCCCCTGTTCTGCCAGATTGGGCACTCCTCCCCCGCCGCGGCCTGGCCGCGGTGACCCGCTGAAGCGCGCCCTGCGCCCATGACCCAGCGGAGTCTGCATGAGTACGACGACTGAAGCTCTGGAGCCGGAGCTCGAGCGGTCTGCGCCGCCCGAGGCACCCCTGCGCCTCGACTATGCGACGGCGCGCACCCTGCTCATCGTACGCATCGCCGCCGCGGTGCTGGCGCTGCCATTCGCGGCGGCGCTCGCCCTGCGGAGTACGGGCGCGTTCGCCGTGACCGCCCTGGTGCTCGCGGCTGCCGCCGGCTGGCTGTTTGTGTCCGGGCAGCGGAGGCTGGCCCGGCGCCCGACGTCCGTCACGGTCTCGCCGGAGGGGCTGGCCCTGAGCGGACGCCCCGCGATCCCCTGGGCGGAGATCGCGACGGTGGAGCACAGCCTGTGGCGCGGCCAGGTCCACTTCGGCACACGAGCGCAGCCGCGGGCCGCATCCGTCGATGCTGACCTCGCCGGCTACATGGAGCTGGTCGCGACCGCGGTCCGCTACCTCGAGGCGTCGCGCAGGAGCGAGGAGCCGCCCCGCGAGACCGCCCGCGCACACGCCCTGTTCCGCCGCTCCCCCCTTCAGCCCCGCGTTGCGCTGGCCACCGCACTCACCGGTCTCGTGCTCGGCCTCGTGTCGGGACCGATATACTTCGCGCTCGTGGCGCTCGCGCTGCCGTGGCTCGTCTGGCAGTGGCTCCTGGTGCCGTCGGCCGTGGCCGTGGATGACACGGCCGTCTGGATCATCCGGCCGCTCGGCCGCGACGCCATTCCGCTCCGCGCGATCGCCGGCGTCCAGATCGCCGCGACCGGCAGGCTGCGCGGCATAGCGGTCATCATCGATCACACCGTCCGCGGCCCCGTCGCCATAGGCGGACTCGGCGCGGATGCCCTGCCGCTGTTCGATGCTCTCGTGGCCGCGCGCATGCGCGCCCGCCTGGCGTCGCGCTGGGGCCTGGAAAAGAAGCGCAGCGGGTCAGCGATCCGCAGTGCCCATTCGCGCCGGCAGGAGCTGCGGACGGCGGGTGTGGCAGCGCTCGCGTTCATCGCCGTCGCGTGGATCACGGTGCTCACAGGCATCCCGCTGCGCACCGCGGCACGCGATGGGCACGATGGCATAGCCCGCGTCGCACTCCTGCTGCGCTCGCCCGTGGACCGGCGCGGCGCGGACGGCCTGGGCGCGCTGCATCTCGCGGCTGCCGGCAACCACGCCGCGATCGTACAGGCCCTGATCGACCGGGGCGCCGATGTGGATCTGCGTTCGGACGACGGCGCCACCCCTCTGTACTCCGCAGCCGCACATGGCCAGGCCGATGCGGCGCGCGTGCTCATCGCCGGCGGCGCCGATGTGAATGCCCGGAGCACCGATGGGCGCACGCCGCTCGCGCATGCGGGTCTGGCCGACGCCAGCGGCGACAGCACGGTCACTGGCATGTTGATCGCTGCCGGCGCGAATGCTGCACTGGCCGACGCCGCCGGCCGCACACCGCTGCACTACGCGGCCGAGCGCGGTCACGCCCTTGTCATACGCGCCTCCGGGCGTGCACCGGGTGCGGTCGAGGTCGTGGACACGGCGGGGCGGCGGGCCCTGCACGTGGCGGTGCGCGCGCTCCGCCAGGACGCAGTCGCGGCGCTGATCGATGCCGGTGCCGACGTGGATGCACGCGACGCCGAGGGCCGCACCGCGCTGGCCGCGGCCGCGGCCGCGGGAGCACCGGCCGCGCTCGTCAACCTGCTGCTCGAGGCGGGCGCCAGCGCCAGCATTGCCGACGATGAGGGATGGAATGCAGTTCAGCTTGCCGTGCGCGAGAACAACATCGAGCTGCTGGAGCTGTTCGCTCGCAGCCGCGCTCCGCTGAATGCGACGGACGGCCGCGTCGCGCCGGCACTGTGGCTCGCCACGGAGCGCGGTAACACGCCGGCAGCGCGCGCGCTGCTGCGCGGCGGCGCCAGCCCCTACGTGCGGTGGAGCGGACGGCGCGCGATCGACGTCGCACGATCCAACCGCAACGCGACTCTGCTCGCGCTCATGCAGATGAGGTGACCTTGGGTCAGGAAAAAGCTGCAGCGTTCAGTCCTCCGCGCCGCTTCATTCGCCACACCGCCGGCGTGCCGATCGAGGTCCGCACCGTCCGCGGCCGCGAGGCACGCCGTCAGCCCACCATCAACATCAGTGAAGGCGGGCTCTCGTTCGTCTCCGAGGAGGACATTCCCGTCGGCACCACCATCGAGATCCGCATCGCCGAGGTGGATCCGCCGTTCGAGGCCAAAGCCCGCGTGGTCTGGGTGAAAGGCGAAGACGATGGCTACTGCATCGGTGTGCAGTTCCTCGATGCCGCGGATGCGTTCCGCTCCAGGATGGTCGAGCAGGTGTGTGCGATCGAGCAGTATCGACGTGAAGTCGAGGAGCAGGAGGGACGGGTCATGACGCAGGCGGAGGCCGCCCAGGAGTGGATCACGAAGTTTGCGGGGCGGTTCCCCACGTCCTGAACTACACCGCCGCCAGACGGCTCCGGAACTCGCCCAGATTCGCCAGCGTCGTCACGCCAGCGATCTCGCCCCGTCCGTTCAGTCGCGTCACACCCGCACCGCCGATCACCAGCTCCACGTCCCCCGGCAGCGCATCCCGCAGCGCGCGCAGCTCCGCAGCCACCACCGACCGGTCCGCGTAGACCGTGCTCAATGCCACCATGCGGGCTCCCGCCTTCCGCGCCGCCTGCGCGATTTCCGCCGCAGGCAGGTCCGCACCGAGATATGTCACATGCCACCCCTCCAGCGCCGCCGCACCCGCCGCCAGCAGCGCACCCACCTCGTGCCGCTCGCCCGCAGGGGTAGCGATCACCACGACCGGCGCGTCCGCGGGTACCGGCAGCGACCCGCGTACCCGTGCCAGAATCGGGTGCGCCACTCCCGTGGCCATGTGCTCCTGCGCAATGCTCAGCTCACCCGCATGCCAGGCGTCGCCGATCCGCCTGAACAAAGGCGCGACAACCGAGTCCATGAACCGCGCTGCGCCCACAACCGCCGCCGCCCGCGCCAGCTCCGCCTCCAGGCGGATCGGATCCAGCGCCCGCGTGTGCGCGTAGGCCCGCTCCACGAAGCCCTCCTCCGCCTCCTCCGACAGCGGCCGCGCCGGCTTCCGGCGCGCCGCGTCATCCGACCGGACCAGCTCGCTCAGCTCCACCGTGTCCAGCTCCAGCAGCTGGCCGATGCTCCGGCCCGCCGAGGTCGCCTGCGACAACAGGCGCAGCCGCTCGATATCGCTGTCCGAGTATAGCCGGCGGCCACTCTCGTCGCGCGCGGGCTCCACGACGCCGTAGCGCCGCTCCCACACGCGCAGCAGATCCGGTGACAGGCCCGTGCGCTCGGAGACGACGCTGATCGGGTGGAGCGGTCGGTCGGGCTCGAAGTTCGTCATGACGGTAAGGATAGGCGAACGCGGCGCCATTCGTCAAGGACACGTCCAGGACCACCCCTTGACAGCCGTCTACCTCTGCTGTATTGTCCTGAACACGTCATGGACAACAACAAGGAGATACGATCATGCGGAACCGTTTCAAGGTCACACTGCTCGCCGCTGCCGCTGCCGGCGTCCTGCTCGTCCCCGCCAACGCCGAGGCTCAACACAAGGCCTCGAAGGACATCGTGACGGTCGCCGTGGAGGCCGGCTCCTTCGAGACGCTGGTCGCCGCCGTCAAGGCGGCCGGCCTGGTCGAGACGCTCCAGGGACGGGGCCCGTTCACGGTGTTCGCACCGACGGATGAGGCGTTCGCGAAGCTGCCGGCGGGCACGGTGGAGGCGCTGCTGAAGGATCCCGCCGCGCTGCGCGCCGTGCTGACGTACCACGTCGTACCCGGCCGCGTGATGGCCGCGGATGTCGTGCGCAGCAATGGCGGCACGCCGGAGACGGTACAGGGGCAGTCGCTGACGATCCGGGTGGTGGATGGCAAGGTCATGGTGGATGGCGCGACGGTCGTGACGGCGGACATCGCTGCGTCGAACGGCGTGATCCACGTCATCGACACGGTGGTGCTGCCGAAGCCGGCGAACGACTGACGATTCAGCCGGCGCGGCACCGTTGAGTGTGCCGTGCCGGTTCTGCATGGGTGCGGCCGCATCACAATGAGCGGTGGCAATGCGTACATCAACGATGCCAGGATCGTCGCGACGGACATCGAGGCGTCGAACGGCATCATTCACGTAATCGATGAAGTGCTGCTCCCCTGACCGGGCAGCACGCGAACTGGAGATAGATCATGAAGAAGACCATGAAGAAATTTGCGATGCTGGCTCTGCCGGCGCTCGTACTTACGCTCGGCGCGTGTGACGACGACACCGCAGCGCCCGAGCAGCCCCGGACTGTAGTCGATGCAGCCATCTCGGTGAACGAGTCCACGGGCGAGTTCTCCACCCTCATTGCAGCGCTCGTCGCCGCCGACCTCGTCGATACGCTGTCCGGCACCGGTCCGTTTACCGTGTTCGCGCCGACCGACGCGGCGTTCGCGGAGCTGAATCTGAACGCATCCAACATCGGCACAGTGCCGGTCGAGACACTCACGGCGATCCTGCTCTACCACGTCGCACCGGCGCGCCGCAACGCCGCCGACGTCACGGCAGCCTCGAGCATCACGATGGTGAGCGGCGGGAGCGCGGATATTTCCGTCACATCCGCCGGCGCGTTCATCAACGAGGCGCAGATCGTCCAGACGGATGTCGAGGCGTCGAACGGAATCATCCACGTGATCGATGCCGTGCTCATGCCGTAATCCGGCTATGCAGCGCGGCGACCGGCCGTGCTGATGCCGCAAGGCGGAGGCTCAGTCGGAGACCGACGGAGGTCTCCGGCGTGCCCGCCCCGTGATCACTCCACCGGTACCCAGAGCAGCACCACTTCCGCGACATGGATGTCGTTCTTCTCTAGCGGAATCGTGCGCGTCTCGATGTTCTCCGCGCACGCGTCCCACTTCTCCTGGAGCTCGACCAGCTCATCGGCGAGCTCTGCCTCGAGCGACTTCATCTCTTCGGCGACGTCCTCGACCCTGCCCTGTGCCGTGTCGAGCCTTTCCTGGGTCCGGCGGGTGATGCCGCGTCGTGAAGCGACGCCGGAGAGTGCGCGCACGTTGCGGCGTCCGCCGAGGAACATGGACAGCAGCTGCCCGGCGCCCGCGACGATCTCCTGCTGCACGCGCTGTTTCGAGTCCACGGTGAGCTCGCGCACGCGGTCCTCCGCAGTGCGCTGTTGTTTCTCGAGGCGGTCGAGCTTCGTTTGCACGCGATCGCGCAGCTTCGCTGCATCGGCGTCCGCGCGCGCCGCGCCCTCGGTGCGGCAGCGTGCGATGAACTCCTCGCGCGACTCGCCGACGCGCGAGTACAGCTTCAGCTCACCGTTCGCGAGCACGTCTGTCGTGCGGGTGCGATGGAGGTAGTCCTCGAGCTGCCTGCCGAACGTGCGGAAGTACGTCGCTTTGTCGATTGGTGCCTGCGGCAGCGCCCAGGCGGCGTGGGGCGGCGGATCGGCGCGCAGGTCGCGTTCGTCATAGTCGACGACCCGTGCGTCCTCCGGTCGCGCAGGATCCGTCAGCGGGAAGAGGATGCACTCCCACGTTTCGGTGTGATCGACGCCCGCGGCGGTATCGTCGTAACGGAGGTGCACGCGCGCCGCGATCGCGGCTTCGAGATGCGGGCTGCCCGGATGCGCCCCGATCTCCGTCGCCCACGGAACCGCGGCGTCGAGGTAGCGGACGGGCACGCCGGACGCGACATCAGGCGGAATCGTGACCTCGTCGGCGCGGAGCGTGTCGGGCTGCGATCCTGCGGTGCCGATCGAGCCCCCCGCGGGAACGGCGCCGCCCGCGAGGACGCCAGTCGTTTCGCCCACGCCGACCGTCGCGGTGCGACCTGTGGAGCCGCCCGCAGCTCCGGCACCTGCCGAAGCGGCTGACTCTGCGGACGCATCGCCCGCCGATGTCATGCCCGTGGCCGCGCTGCGATCCGGATCGTCCTGCATGAGCCGCTCGATCTCGATGCGTGTCAGCGGTCCGCGCAGGAACGACATGGCCCAGCGTGTCGTGAAGCGTCGCGGCGCGCCGCCGCGCGCGGTGTGCAGCAGGAACTGTCGCTTGCCGAGAGCGCCGATCATGGTGTCGAGCGCATCGATGTCGACGTTGCCGGCCGCGGAGCGCATGCCCTCGAGAATGCGGGCCTTGTCGCGCTCGGTCTGGAGGCGGCCGATCATCCAGGTCCCCGCGTTGGACATCGCCTTGTAGTCGAGATCCACGGGATTCTGCGTGGACAGTACCATGCCGATGCCGTGCGCGCGTCCCTGCTTCAGGATCGTGAGGATAGGCTTCTTCGACGGCGGCTGCGCCGTGGGCGGTGCGAACCCGGCGACCTCATCCATGTAGATCAGCGCGCGCAGGTCCGACGTGCCGGGCTGCGTGCGCATCCAGCCGACCATGCGCGACATCGCGAGCGTCACGATGAACTGGCGTTCCGGCTCGGACAGGTGGGCGAGGTAGAGGATGGCGGCGCGCGGGCGGTTGTCGTCGTCGAACAGCATGCGCTGCATGTCGAGCGGCACGCCGCGCATCCAGGGTGCGAACGATGGCGATGCCAGCAGCGCGTTCAGCTGCACCGCGAGTGACATTCGATCCTTCGGCGGCATGAACGTGTCGAGGTCGAACACGCCGAGCTTCCGGATCGGCGGATTCGCGATCTGCGCGACGAGCGCTGGCAGGTCGAGGCTCTGGCCCGCGTCCCACGCGCGCGCGATCAGGTTGGAGATGAGGATGTGATCGGCGCTCGACAGGGGATCGCCCGTGCGGTTGACGAGTGCGAGCAGGCCCGACGTGAAGCCCTCGATCTCATCCGCGCGCGACTCGGAGTCGAGTCCCGCGTCCGGCGCGCGCAGCGATCCCACGACGTCGAGCGGCACGCCCGCGGTGGAGCCCGGCGTGAAGATGGTGAAGCGGGCGTTCATGCCGAGACGTCGCATGTCGTCCGGCGTCGTGCCCCAGCTCTCCAGGCCTTTCCGCCACGTCTCGGCCGTGCTCGCCGCGAGGTCATCGGGCGACTGCTTCGTGCGGGCGGCCTCCGCCTCATCGATCCACGGCCGGAAATCCTGCGGCCGCAGGGCGGGGAAGTTGAGGAGCAGGTTCCCCATGTCGCCCTTGGGATCGAGGATCAGCGCCGGGATTCCGCGTGACAGTGCCTCCTCGAGCAGCACGATCCCGAGACCCGTCTTGCCGGAGCCCGTCATGCCGAGGATGACCCCGTGCGTCGTGAGGTGGCCGGGCTCGACGAGTGTCGCCCGCCCGTTCCGTGCTCCCGCCTCGTCCAGATCCTCACCCAGGTGCAGTGCCGATTCGTCTGTCATCCTCGCCGGTCCTTGCCATGGAAATGGTTGCGAGCCGCGAAGGTAGGCCGCCCGCGCCGCCGCAGGCAATCCCGAATGCGCCCGCGCCAGGTGACCCAGTCAGGGCCCGGGCGGCCAGGCGAATCGCTCCCACACGTGCGAGATCGTTGACCGGGTGCTACGTCGGGTCTATCCTGGTATCTCTGCCTCGACGGCCGGTGTCCTGCCCAACGCCGCTGATCGAGCCGTTCTGTCACGCCCCGATCGTACGCTTCGCTATTCGCACCCATCCGTGCCCCCCGGTCACGATGCGACTGTGACTGAGAGGCACGAAGTGCGTCAAGCACTCGTTCGCCATCACCGCGTCACCTGAATCCCGGCCCATCGCGGCATGGAGCCGCCCCGCCGATCCGGCCATCGTAAGCGCTGGCGATGAGAACCCCCGGCGCTCCGAATGACCGCGAAACGCGCAGATTCCCCAACCAGCAGCCGGCCGAAGCTGCTCCAGCAGGTCCGCCAGGCGATCCGGGCGAGGCAGTACAGTCCGCGGACGGAGGAGGCGTATGTGGGGTGGATCCGCCGCTACGTGATCTTCCACGGCCGTCGTCATCCGGAGGAGCTCGATGGCGTCGCCGTCGCCGCGTTCCTGACTCATCTCGCCGCCGAGCAGCGTGTGAGCGCGTCGACGCAGAACCAGGCTGCAAGCGCGCTCCTGTTCCTTTACCGCGAGGTGCTGGACCTGCCGATCGAAGCGGCTGCAGGCATCGTGCGACCGCACAGGCCCCGGCGCCTGCCCATCGTCCTCACGCGCGACGAAGTCGGCGCAGTCCTGGGCGAGATGAGCGGTCAGCAGCGCTTGGTTGCCCACCTGCTCTACGGCTCCGGTCTGCGGTTGATGGAAGCGCTCACGCTACGTGTGAAGGATGTGCAGCTGGAGCGACGGGAACTCGTCGTCCGAGGTGGCAAGGGCGGTGACGATCGCATGACGATGCTCCCCGCCGCGCTCCGCTCCGACATCAAGCGCCAGCTCGACCGCGTTGCCGAGCGGTACAAGCGAGACCGCGACGCCGGCGCTGGCTGGGTAGCGATGCCTCGCGGGCTGGAGCGAAAGATGCCCGGTGCCGGCCGACAACTCGGGTGGCAGTGGCTGTTCCCCGCCGTTCGCCGCCATACGGACCCCGAGAGCGGTCAGCAGCGACGTCACCATCTGCACGAGTCGTCCGTCCAGCGCGCCGTATCACACGCAGTCCGCGTTGCCGGCATCACGAAGCGCGCGACATGTCACACGTTCAGACATTCGTTCGCGACGCACCTGCTCCAGTCCGGCTACGACATCCGCACGATCCAGGAGCTCCTCGGTCATCGTCAGGTAGAGACGACGATGATCTATACGCACGTGCTGAATGGTGGTCCCGGCGTCAGGAGCCCGCTGGATGCGCTGCTACTCGACGGCTGACGTGTACCAGTACGACGATCGCCCGTCCGGCGGAGGCAAGAGCGCTTCGAGCGATCGCATGCGGGCGTTCCGAGCGTCGAGCACAGCGCGTCGAGCGCGCCGGCAGGTCCACCTGCACCGCGCGGGGCGCGAAACCGCCGGGCGCCCCACGTGCCGCGAAGCGTCGCGCAGCGGTCACCCCGACCTCCACTCGCAGCCTATCCAAATCTCGCCCTCGCGCCAAGCAAGGGAGCGGCAATCAGTTGTGGCGTTCCACGCCGCGATGTTGAAGATCTGTCACGCAGCCCAACGCGGCGAAGGGCAGTGTTGCGCCTCGATCGCGTTACTGCGCCCGTCGCCCTCGCAGCCTATCCTGAACACGCCCTGTTGCTACATTGGGCCGGGGTAGTCACTTGAGCTTCGGAGGGATCTGTCAGACGTTGTCTGGTTGGCGGCATCGGGGTGTAGGAGTTTTCAGTACATA
>DATHUY010000029.1 GCA_035461765.1 Longimicrobiales bacterium | reverse complement strand
CTCACTGTCCGGCCGCACTTCGCATCGTCGGATCCGACGTTTCTGCACCGCCCGACTGCACGGCATTTCGGAACCGCGTTCCGCGTCGCGCGACACCCGTGTGATGCGAGATGTCGTTTGACAGTGAGAACAGCGTAAACGCACTTCTTCAAAAACACAAGAACTTTCTTGCGCGCAGAAACGCGGAGGCATGCGTCAGGACAGCACCTGGATGCATCCGCGACGATGCAAAAAGCGCGAAAAGCATCCCGGCCGACGTCGAGCGCAAGGGTCGAAGCAACCATCCTGTGGCGGCCGGAGTCTGAGTCATGTCGATCGCCGTGCACAACTGCACGTCGGCTGCACTGTCAACGGAGGGGACCATGTGGAAGGGCATCATCCGCACCATGGTGTGGACGTTCGTCGCGGCGGCGGCCGCGGTGCCGGCCACCGCGCAGCAGACCGTGAAACTGCCGTCGCGCGACAACGTGCTGAGGGACCGGCCGATGGATGTGTTCAGCGTCGGCACGGTCGAGGGAAAGGACTGGGAGATGTTCTCAGGCGTCCGTTCGGTTGCGTTCGACCGGGCGGACAACATGTACCTCCTCGACGCGCAGAACACGAGAGTGGTGGTGTTCGACGCGAGGGGCGGCTTCGTCCGTCAGTTCGGCAAGAAGGGTGGCGGTCCGGGCGAGCTGCAGGCGCCGCTCGCGATGGACATCACGTCCGACGGCCGGGTCGTCGTGAGCGACCTGGGCAATCGCGCGTTCGTCGTGTTCGAGCGCGACGGCACGTACGTCCGCAACGTCCCGTTCGGTGAGGAGCTCGGCTTTCCGATGGCGATGACCGCCGACCGCAGCGGCGGCATCGTGACACGCTCGATGCCGAGCCCGCGCCGCGACCAGCCGCCGAGCGCCGCCGGTGCCTCACCCATCCTCCGCCAGCCGCTTGGTGAAGCGGCACCGCAGACGATCTACAGTGTGCCCGTTGCCGCACCGCGCATCATCCAGAACGGCGGCGGCGGCCAGCGCATCGCAGCCATCAACATGGATCCGATCTTCAGCGCGCGTCCGACGTTCGGCGTTCTTCCGTCCGGCCTCGCTCTGCATCACGAGACGGAATACGCGATCCGCATCCTGGACGACGGCGGAAGGCACATACGCACGCTCGCGCGGGACTTCACCCCGCGGAAGGTCACGAAGAAGGATCAGGAGGAGTGGCACGAGCAGCGACAGCGGGATGAAGCCCGGGGGACGGGAGCGACCGTCGTGATGTCACGCACTTCGCCCGCGGGCACGTCCACGACGATCGGTAGCCGGCCGCCGGCCAACATGACATTGTCGCTGGACAACGCACCGTTCGCCGAGTTCATGTCCGTCGTAACGGCCATCCGTACCGACCCGCTCGGCCGTATCTGGGTTCAGCGGCGCGACCGCGACGGCACGGCGGCCGGGCCCATCGACCTGCTGATGCCGGACGGCCGCTATGTCGGGACAATCCCCGCCCAGGCGATGCCGAACGCGGTCAGCAGAACCGGGCTGGCGGCGTGGGTCGTGACCGACGACGAGCTGGGCGTCGAACGCGTCGTGGTCCGGCGCCTTCCTGCAACCTGGCGCTGACGACCTGCATGGGTCCGTGCGGGGCCATGACCCGTGCGCGCTCGCGTATACCTGCATGGGTCGGTGCGGCCCAATGACCGTGCGCTCTCGCGTGTATATGCCCTGCGCGTGTGCGCGCGTGTGCGCAACTGCTGCGGCAGCGGCCGTCCCGACGGGCTATTGACTGTGCTGCATGGCTTGCGCGTACCTTCGAGTGTTTACACTTTTCAGGCAGTCGCGGCGTGTTTCCCTGCCCCAGCACCCGCTCGAGTCGTTTCCAGATACCCCGAGTTCGTGCGGCTTACCGGCGACGCTGACGCGCCGCCAGTCGCCCCACGCGGCCGTCCCCGGAAGACGGGGACCGCTCTTCCCGCTCGCCACAGGACGCACTCATGAAAGTCTCGAAACGGGTCATCACCGCCTCGGCCGTTCTGCTGGTGCTCTCGCTGGCGGGGGCGGGTGTGTACTACCGCATCAACCACAAGCAGGAGGCGTCAGGTCAGGCACCGGAACGCCCGACGGGTGACCTGCCGGAGAATTCCGCAGGCGATGCGTTCAGCACGGACCTCGCCGTGGCTGTGGAAGGTGCGGAGGTGATCCAGGACACGCTGGTGCTGACCGTGAGCGCGCCGGGGGAGGCGGCGTCGTGGCAGCAGACAGCGGTGCGGTCGCAGGTGAGCGGCCAGGTGAAGGCGGTGCGTGTCTCCGAAAACCAGGCCATGGCGCAGGGCGCCGTTCTCATCGAGATCGACCCGACGGAATACCGGCTGTCACTGGAAGAGGCGCAGGCGCGACTGCGTCAGGCGGAGATGACGTATCGGGAGACGACGCTCAGCGACGATCGTATCGAAGACCCGCGCGTGCGCGCGGAGCGCGATACGGCCGCCCGTGCGCGCAGCGGTCTGGATGCGGCCCGTGTCGCGGTGGACCGTGCGGAGATCAATCTGCTGCGTACCCGCATCGTCGCACCGTTCCCCGGCCGTGTCGCCAATCTGAAGGTCGTGCCCGGTCAATACGTGAACGTCGGTGACGAGCTGCTGACGGTACAGGCGATGGATCCGATCCGGGTGGATGCGAAGGTGCTGGAGGGCAACATCGGCTATCTGGCAGTCGGACGTACGGCACGCGTCACATTCGCTGCATTCCCGGGCGAGGTATTCGAGGGACGCATCCAGTCGATCAATCCCGTGGTGGATCCGGAGCTCCGCAACGCCCGCGTCAGCATCTCGGTCCGCAACCCGAGCGGCCGGATTCTGCCAGGGATGTTCGCGCGCGCGTCACTTTCGGCCGAGCGGTTCCCGGATCGGATCCTCGTCCCGAAGAGTGCTGTGCTCGAGCGCGACAACCGAAGGACGCTCGTGTTCGTGTTCGAGGGCGAGGGTGACAAGGGGCGGGCGAAGTGGCGTTATGTCACGCCGGGCCGCAGCAACGACACGCACGTGGAGATCGTCGAGAACGCCGATACGGAGATGCTCGCCCCGGGCGAGATCGTCCTGGTGAGCGGCCACTATACGCTGTCCCACGACATCCCGGTTCGCCTGGTCGACAATGTGGCGAAGGCGGAGGGAGCGAGGCCGCGATGAGATGCGCCCCCCGCATGGCCGCCATTGCCGTGTTGATCGGCAGCGCCGGTCCGATCTCGGCGCAGCATGCCCCGGCCGTGCTGACACTGGACGAAGCGCTGCGCATTGCACGAAGCGGCAACCCCGAGTTCCTGCGGACGGCGAATGACCTCGAGGTGGCGGGCAGTTCCGTGCGCTCCGCGTGGGGCGGGTTCCTGCCGAACCTGAACACGAATCTGAACTTCAGCGGCTCACGCTCGACGACGCTCACGGGGGAGGACTTCTTTGGTGACCCGATCGAGTCACCGGAGCCGGTCACGTCGCGCCGCAGCTCGGCGAGCCAGGGCATCAGCACCCAGATGACGCTGTTCGACGGCGGCACGACGCTCCGGAACCTGCAGGCACGCCGCGCGACGTACGACGGAGTGAGCGCGCAGATCCAGGCGGCCGGGATCCAGCTGGATGCGCGGGTGTCGCGCGAGTACTTCCAGGCCGTGCGTGCCGTACGCAACATCACGCTGGAGGAATACCTGCTGGCGTCGGCACGCGACCGGCTGGAGCGGACGGAGCAGCTGCTGCGGCTGGCCGCGCGCAACCGTGAAGATGTGCTCGGCGCCCGCGCCGACGTGGCGCAGGCCGAGCAGAACGTGGAGCGTGCGCGCGGCGATGCGGACAAGACACGGCTCACACTCGCAGCGACGCTCGGCATGCAGCCCACGACGAGCATCAGCGTGGATACGGTGCTGCCGCCCGTGTTCGATCCCGCCGACCTGGATGTGGAGGCGCTCGTCGCTGGAGCTCTGGCCAGCAGTCCGGTCGTGCGGCAGCGCGAGTCGGCCCTGCGCGCCGCGAAGTATGGCGCGTCGGCCGCGCGGGCGCGCCGGCTGCCGAGCATCAGCGCAAGTGCCGGTTACAACCGCGGCATGTCGGCGGCGGGCTATGGCGCGTTCGGCGAATTCAATCCGGGCGAGAACTACGGCTTCAGCTTCGGAGTCGGGGTGTCGCTGCCGCTCTTCAGCCGGTTCCAGACATCGGACGCCATCGCGCAGGCGAGTGCAGGCGCGGTGGACGCCGAGCACGATCTCCGTGCGGCGCGGCTGACCGTCGAGCGGGATGTTCGCGCGGCGATCATCGATCTCGACAACGCCTACCGCTCGCTCCAGCTGGCCGAGGAACAGGTGGACCTGAACCGCGAGCGGCAGGAGCTGACACAGGAGCGCTATCGGCTGGGAGGCTCCGATTTCACGACATTGCAGAACGTGATCGACCGTACCGCGCAGGCCGAGCGCCAGGCGCTCGAGGCGCTGTTCGGCTTCATCAACGCGCGGATCAGCCTCGAGGAGAAGCTCGGGCACCGCCTGGAGGAATAGCGATGTCGCTGCCGGGACTCTCCATTCGCCGGCCGATCGCCGTGGCGATGCTGTTCGTCGCTGTCGTATTCCTCGGCGTCATCTCCTTCACGCGCCTGCCCGTCGATCTGCTGCCTGACATAGCATACCCCAAGCTCGTCATCTACACGGGCAATCCGGACACAGGACCGGCCGAGATCGAGCGGTTCATTACGGAGCCGATCGAAGCCGCTGTCGGGCGCGTCCCGGGCATCGAGCACGTGGAGAGCGTCAGCCGCGAGGGCGCATCCATGATCGTGCTGCGGTTCGCATGGGGCACCGACATGGACTTCGCCGCGCTGAACGTGCGCGAGAGCCTGGACGGCCTCAGGGGCTCACTGCCGGAACGCGCCCAGCGGCCGGTGGTGCTGCGCACGGACCCGCGCAGCGAGCCGATCATGGCGATCAGCGTTGCCGCCGAGGCGGACCTCTGGACGCTCAAGGACCTTACGGAATCCGTGTTCCGCAGACGCCTCGAGCAGATCGACGGCGTCGCGCAGGCGGCACTCACGGGCGGCCTCGAGCGCGAGATCCACGTCGATGTCGATGGCGGACGGCTCGAAAGCTACGGCATCACGATCGACCAGATCGCGACGGCGCTCGCGGCGGCCAACACCAGCGCCCAGAGCGGTACGATCCGACAGGGCCGCTTCCGCTACGCGCTCCGCACCCTCGGTGAGCTGCAGACGGTCGATCAGATCGGAGGCATCGTCATCACCCAGGCCGGCAGCGGCGGCGGCGCACCGGCCGGCCGCGTGCTGCTGCGCGACATCGCGACCATCGAAGATGGCTATCGGGAGCGCGAGTCCATCGCGCGCTACAACGGGCGAGAGGCCGTCGGCCTGCTGATCTTCAAGGAGTCCGGCGCGAACACCGTACGCGTGGCGGAGAACGTCGATGAAGTGCTCGCGCAGCTCAGGAGCGAGTATCCCGAGGTGAGCGCGGACATCGCCATGAGCCAGGCCGGATTCGTCTCGGGCGCGATCTCCAACCTGATCCAGGAGATGGTGCTGGGCGCCTTCCTGGCCTTCCTGGTGCTCGTCCTGTTTCTGCGTGACCCGCGCTATCCGCTCGCGATCTCGCTCGCGATCCCGATCTCCGTCATTACGACATTCGGGCTCTTCCACCTGGCCGGCGTCTCAATCAACATCATGAGCCTGGGCGGCCTGGCGCTCGGCATCGGCATGCTGGTGGACAACTCGATCGTCGTCATCGAGAACATCTTCCGGAACCGTGAGAAGGGCAGCGGCGCGGCGGTCGCCGCGGCGGTCGGCACGGAGGAGGTGCAACGCGCCATCACGGCCGCGACGCTGACCACAATCGCCGTATTCGGTCCGATCATCTACGTCGAAGGTGTGGCCGGCGAGATGTTCGCCTCGCTCTCGTTCGCCGTAGCGTTTTCGCTCCTCGCAAGCCTGCTCGTCGCCGTGATGCTGCTACCCACCATGGCCGCACGCTGGAGCGACGACCGCGGGAAGGTGCGCACACCAGGACCCATCGCCCGCACATTCGCCAGACCACTCAATGCGTTCGATCGGACGTGGGAACGCTTCGCTGACCGGTACCAGGAAGCGCTCGGCGCCGCGCTGCGACATCGGCAGCGCGTCGCGCTCGCCTGCGTGATACTGCTCGTGCTCACGGTCCCCGTCGCGCTGTCCCTGCCGCGCAGTGTGTTGCCGGACGTGGATCAGGGCGAGTTCCGTGCGCGCATGGAGCTGCCGCGCGGAACGCCGCTCGAGCAGACGGCCGAGCGCGTCGCGCAGCTGGAGCAGTTCATACGCGAGGATGACGCCGTGGACGTGGTGTTCTCGCGCATCGGGCGGCAGGCAGCCGTCGTCGGCATGGACGAGGAGCACAGCGGCCTCAACACCGCGCTGCTGGAGGTGCGACTGCATGCCGGACACCACACCGACGACGTGCTGGAGCGTCTCCGCCCGAAGCTCCGAGCCCTGCCGGCCGGCAGCATTTCGCTGGAGACCGGCCATGCGACGGCGCTGGGCAAGCTGCTCGGTGCGGGTGAAGCGGACCTGGCCGTGCGCGTGCGCGGCGAGGACATGGACTCCGCCATGGCCTACGCGGCACTGGCCGCGCGCACCCTGCAGGGCGTACCCGAGGTAACGAACGTGCGGGTCGGTGTCGAGCTCGGCCAGCCGGAATACATCGTTGAGATCGATCGGGAACGCGCCGCGGTCTTCGGTGTGGATCCCGCGGAAGTCGTGAGCGTCATCGAGAACGCTATGCGCGGCAAGGCGGCCGCGAACCCGTTCGTCGCGTTCGATCGCAAGATCCCGATCGTCGTACGTCTGCCGGAGGACGACCGCCGCTCCCTGGCGACGCTGGACCGCCTCACCGTGCAGGACGTTCCCGTGCGGGAGCTGATCCATGTGCGGGAGTCCGTGGGACCGGTGGAAGTGCAGCGCCTGGATCAGAGCCGTGTCATCCCCGTGTATGCCGATGCCACCGGGCGGGATGTCGATGGTGCTGTACGCGCGGTTGAAACGGCTCTCGCCGGGACACCGCCGCCACCGCCCATGCGCTTCGACATCGGAGGCGAGAACGAGGAAATGCGGCGCAGCTTCCGCGAGCTGCTGTTCGCGTTTCTGCTCGCCGTGCTGCTGGTCTACATGATCCTGGCGGCCGAGTTCGAGTCGCTCGTGCAGCCGTTCACGATCCTGCTCAGTGTTCCGCTCGGCCTGATCGGCGCCATTCTCGCGCTCTGGCTGTTCGGCGGCGGCCTGAACACGGTGTCACTCATCGGCATTGTCATCCTGGTCGGCATCGTGGACAACAATGCCGTAGTGATGATCGACTTCATCAACCAGCGGAAAGCCGAGGGAGCGCCGCTCCGTGAGGCGATACTCGACGCCGGGCGCGCGCGCCTGCGCCCGATCGTCATGACCACGATCACCACCATGCTGGCGATCATGCCGATGATGCTGGGTATCGGAGCCGGCGCCGGCCTGCAGGCGCCGCTCGCGATAGCGGTCTTCGGCGGTCTGTTCACCGCTACCGCTCTGACACTGCTGGTGATTCCCGTCGTCTACGAGTCGATCGACGAGCTGCAGGCGTGGTTGCGCGGCCGGGGCAAGGGAACGCAGAACGTCACCGTACGACCCGCACCGGCCGGCTCCCTGCCCGACCATGAGCTGGCGGCAGGCCGCGCCGGGGGCGACTGATGATCCAGTCATTCATCCGCCGGCCCATCGCCGTCTCGATGATCTATCTGGTCGTCGCGGCGCTCGGTATCGCCGCGTTCCGCAACGTCCCGATCGAGCTGCTGCCGGATACGGACCTGCCGCGACTCCAGGTCACCGCGCAGTGGCCCGGCTCCTCCGCGGAGGTGATCGAGGCGTTCCTCACGGCACCGCTCGAAGGAGCGATCCAGCAGGTGCGCGGCGTGGAGAACATCACGTCCACATCGAGCGAGCGCAGCGGCACCATGATCGATGTGCAGTTCGCGCGCGAAACGGACATGGACTTCGCGCGACTCGAGCTGTCGGAACGCATCGCCTCCCTCGAGCCGGACCTGCCCGTCGGCGCCTCGCCGCCCCGCATCACGATGTACATTCCCGACGAGTTCCAGGACCAGCAGCAGTCCGTTCTACGCTACACGATCACCGGCCCCTACATCCTGGAATACCTGCGCGAATACATCGACGATCACATTGTCCCCGACCTGTACCAGGTGGACGGCGTCGGCGTCATCAACGTGAACGGCGGCCGCGCCCGGGTACTGGAGATCGAGCTGGACGAACGAAGGGTCCAGGCACTGGGGCTGAGCCTGCCGCAGGTGAGCGCCCGGGTCGCGCAGATGGAGCTGATCCGTGAGGCCGGCGCCGTGGCGGCCCCTGGCGGTCTGCACTACACGCTCGCCGTACGCCAGCGACCGCAGTCCGCCGCTGAAGTGTCCGCGCTGCCGCTGCTGACGAACGCCGGCCGCATCGTCCGCGTCGCGGACGTCGCGCGCGTCTATGATACGTTCGAGGAGCAGACGCAGCATTTCCGCATTGACGGCCTGCCCGCCGTCGGCATGCAGGTCTACAAGCAGCCGCGCTCGAACACCGTCGAGATGGCGGAGGCCGCCCGGCAGCGCATCGATGAGCTGAGCGCCTCACTGCCGACCGGTATGCGGATCATTCTGGACAACGACCAGAGCGTCGACATCCGCAGGCAGCTCTCCGATCTCCGCAACCGGGCCGGTATCGCTGCCATTATCGTGCTGGTCGTCCTGCTCATTTTCCTCCGTTCACCGCGCGCCGCGATCATAGTCTTTGCGACAGTCGCGTTCTCCATCCTGATCACGATCAACGTCATCTACTTCAGCGGCCTCACGCTCAATCTGCTGACACTCATGGGCCTCGCCATGGGCTTCGGCCTCGTCGTGGACAACGCCATTGTCGTGCTCGAGAACATCTACCGCCGTCGCAGGCGCGGTGAGGCCGCCGAACTTGCCGCGCAGCGCGGTGCGAGCGAGGTCGTCCTGCCCATTCTGGCCGCGACATGTACCACCGTCGTCGTGCTCGTGCCGTTCGTCTACCTGCAGGGCGATCTGCGTGTGTTCTACGTCCCGCTCGCACTCGTGGTGGGCATCAGCCTCGTCGCCAGCCTGTTCGTCGCCTTCACGTTCATCCCCTCGCTCGGCGCAAAGCTGCTCGGCAAGGTGCGGCCCGGGCACAATCCCGTCCCCGCTCCCGCTGCGGCCGGTGATGGCGACGGGCCGGTCCTGCTGCCGCCCATGCCGCAGTCGTCGTGGGTAGTGCGGCTGTACGGCGGCATGATCCGCGGCACGCTCGCGTGGCCGTGGGTCACGATCATCGCCGTCATCGTCTTGCTCGGCGGATCGTACCACCTGTTCGACAAGTACGTGCAGACGGGCCGGCTGTGGAACTTCTGGGGCACGCAGTCCGATCGCATCTCGATCAACATCAGCATGCAGCGCGGTGAGGAGCTCGAGCGCGTGGACGAGTTCGCACGGTTCTTCGAGGACCGGCTCAAGGCGATGCCCGAGGTAGAACGCTTCATCACTACCGTCAATTCGCAGAGCGCGTCCATCCAGGTCTATTTCCCGGATGAATACCAGAACACGAACGTCCCGGTCGCCATCAAGGAGGAGATGTACCAGTACTCGCTCGGGTACGGCGGCGCGGACGTGCGTGTGTACGGCTATGGCCCGTCGTTCTACGGCGGCGGCGGCTCACCGCCGAACTACAGCATCAAGGTGCTGGGCTACAACTACGACCGAGTGCGCGAGATCGCCGAGGGCCTCGGCGGCCGACTCGAGGGATATACGCGGATCCGTGACATCGACACGAACGGAGCCGGCAGCCGGTTCGAGAAGGACAAGGCGACGGAGCTGGTGCTGGATATCAACCGCACGCAGCTCGCCATGCACGATCTCACTGCGGCCGATGTCGTCCGGCAGGTTTCTGCGTCGGTACGGGGCCGCACGTCGAACAGTACCGTCCGGATCGGCGGCGAGGAGCGGCTGTTCTCGGTGAAGCTGGACGGCTATCGGACGATGGACGCGGCACAGATGAACGAGCTGCAGATCCCCACACCCTCCGGCCAGAGCGTGCGCCTGGCGGATGTCGCGACGCTGCGCGAGCGGCAGGTCCTGAATTCCGTCATCCGCGAGAACCAGCAGTATCAGCGGCTCGTCAATTACGAGTTTCGGGGACCCCAGAAGCTCGGCGACCGGACACGCGATCAGGTGGTCGCCTCGACCGCCCTCCCGCCCGGCTACACCATCGAGAAGGATCAGGCATGGTCGTGGTCCGTGGAAGAGAAGCAGCAGATCTACGGCGTGCTGATCGTCTCGATCCTGCTGATCTTCATGGTCACGGCGGCCATCTTCGAATCGCTCAAGCTCCCGCTCACCGTGCTGCTCACGGTGCCCATGGCGCTCATCGGCGTCTTCCTGCTGTTCTTCTACACAGGCGCGACGTTCACGCGCGAGGCGTATGTCGGGGTGATCATGATGGGCGGCATCGTCGTCAACAACTCGATCCTGCTCGTGGACCACGTCAACCAGCTGCGACGCGTGTACGGCCTGCCGCTCGCAGAGGCACTCGAGCGCGGCACGCTCGAGCGCGTGCGACCGATCCTGATGACCAGCCTCACCACCATCTGCGGACTCCTGCCCCTCGTCCTGTTCAGTCAGACCGCCGACCAGAACATCTGGAACGCGCTGGCCTATGCCCTGATCGGGGGGCTCTCCAGCTCCACGATCCTGGTGCTGACCGTCACACCCGCCCTCTACCTGCTCTTCGAGCGGCGTGCTGAGCGGCGGCGAGTGGCGCGACAGCAGCCCGAAGTGGTGCCCCAGCCCGCCTAGCCATTCGGATGTCCACGTGGGCCAAAAAAAACGCGCCGCGGAGCTGGTCCGCGGCGCGTTTCATGTGGCTGATGCCCGTCAGACGGGTCAGTGCCGGATATGCTGCGTCAGCAGTACGGACTCCACGTGCTGGGCGTAGCTGCCCTGCTGCCGCAGGCCCCGGCGGGAGGCCAGCTGCACTGCCGGCTGCACATCATCCATCCGGATCAATGCGCCCGTCCCTCCGCAGTCGGGGCACGGATGGGCCTCCAGCACACCGTCAGAGTGACCGGGATCCTTCGCGTCTGCCCACCGCGACCAGGGAATCTCCCAGCGCAGTGAGCCTGTGATATAGCCGCAGCCCTCGCAGCGGGCACACTCATGTATATGCATCGTTCTCTCTATTTCTGTTCGGCACGGCCGGGGATAGCGGCCGCGCGGTCCTGGTCCATCGCCAGCAATCTAACGCTCCCTCCATGTGTACGGGAGCGGGAGATCCCCGGTTTCACGAGTCCGACGTGTAGTGGGATGCCCCACAGGCGAAAAAGGTTGCGCCCTGTGGGGTCTGGGGACGTTCAGGGGGAACGCAGGTGGGTGGCTGCCTCAGCCCATGAAGGCGCCGGCGACCGCAAACGCGGTAATGGCGATGCCTCCGCTGATGAGGGCGTACGGCAGCTGTGTGCGGACGTGATCGATATGGTCCGTCGCGGCGGCCATGGAGGCGATGATCGTCGTGTCGCTGATGGGCGACGCGTGGTCACCGAAGACGCCGCCGGAGAGTGCGGCCGCGACGAACGGTGCTGGCGGCAGGCCGAGCGCCTGAGCCGCCGGCACAGCGATCGGGATCATGATCGCAAATGTGCCCCAGCTGGTGCCGGTCGAAAAGGCGACTCCGGCGCCGACGATAAAAACGAGCGGGAGGAACACGGAGGCGGGGAGGAGATCTCCGGTGGCCTGTGCGATAAACACGCCGGTGCCGAGTTGTCGGGCCACCGACCCGAGCGCGAGCGCGAGAAGGAGCACGAGGGCCAGGCTCATGAGACCGCCGGCCCCCTTGAGCCCGGTCCGGGTGAGCTCATCGATCGTGTAGGCCCGCTGGGCGAGAAGCAGGAGCCACGCGACGGTGAGACCCGTGAGGACGGCCCACAGGACGCTGGTCGAGCCGCTGCCCTCGCGCAGGTCGCCGCCGCCTGTGATGTAGAGCGCGACCGGCATCATGAGAACCATGGCCGCGATCGGCAGGAACATGTTGCGCGCGCGTGGCTCGATGCGGTCGTTCGGCGGCGGGGACAGCACCTCGGGATCGAGGAGGGGCGCGGCGCCGGCGGAGAGCAGCTCGCCGCCCTGCGTCCTGCGCTCTGCCTTCTTCATCGGCCCGAGATTCACACCGAAGATGACCGTGATGAACGTGACGATGATGGCGCTGATCGCGTAGAAGTTCAGCGGGATCGAGGCGATGAACACGGACAGCGGCTGATCGATCCCCGACTCGCCGAGCAGTCCGAGCACGTAGGCGCCCCAGGCGTTGAGCGGGATGAGGATGCAGATGGGCGCAGACGTGGAGTCGATGATGTACGCCAGCTTCTCCCGCGACACACGGAAGCGGTCGAACAGCGGACGACCGATCGCGCCCGCCACGAGCACGGTGATGTTGGACTCGATGAAGATGACGAAGCCCACGATGAACGTGAGCACCTGCGCGCGCCGGCCACTGGTGACGAAGTTCTTGCGCTCTACCCAGTCCACGAAGCCGCGCACGCCGCCGGCCGCTTCCACGGTCGCGATCAGAGCACCGATCACGAGCGTGAACAGGATGACTTTCGCGTTGCCCTCGTCTCCGAGCACCCGCACCGTCTCGTCGATCGCCTGGCCGAGTCCCGCGACGGGATTCCAGCCGGCCATGATCGTCCAGCCCAGCCAGATGCCGGAGGCGAGCGAGAGGTACACCTGCCGCGTCACGATCGCGAGTCCGATCGCAAGGAGCGGCGGCAGCACCGAGATCCAGGTTGGCTCCGTCATTTGCCTCGTCGGGGAGGGTGGCCGCGGGCGCCGCGTTCAGTGCCCGCTATCGCTTCCTGGCCAGGATGGTGCCCCTGCACTTCTTCGCGCCGCAGTTGCAGGGATACAGCTTCTTGTTCGCGGCGTTATGCGGCTCGTCCAGTACGTAGTTGTAATCGTACACCAGTTCCTCGCCCCGCGCGATGTCACGGATGGCCTCGATGAAGATGCGCCCATCCTCCTCCACCGCCTCGCAGTTCGGGTCGCACGAGTGATTGATGTACTTGGCGATGCTCCGGCTCGGACCCGCGTCGATCGCATCACCCGAATCCAGGCGGAACAGGAACGTGTGATGTCGCTCATCCTCTTCGAACGGGTAGCGGCGGTCCGCCTCCGCGTCAGTGACCACCTCGCCCTTGTACTCGATGAGGCGGGTGCCCTCCTCTATCTTCCGGGTCGCAAACACGCCGCGCCCCTGGATCTTCGACTCTCTGGCCTCGAACGGTCGGGTCGTACGCTTCTTTGTCGCCATGCGCTTTCGGTATTCTGGTTACGGGAGCGCGCAAGATACAACATCGGGACGCGATCGCACCACCGTGTTTGTGAACGTACAGGCCGCGCCGTGATCCGCACACCGGGGAGGGGTGGAGTGAGAGCGTGAGGCAGGATCCAGCAGAAAGCCCCCGTCCACGTTTACGCGGCGGGGGCTTCATGTATGCCAGAGGGGAGACTCGAACTCCCGACCTCACGATTATGAGTCGTGCGCTCTAGCCAGCTGAGCTACTCTGGCGTCCGGGCGCGAGCACCACGTGCGAGCACCACAGAGCAGGAAAAGCTAAGGGAAGATCGGTCGTCGGTCAATCCGTCGGAACAGCGCCTTCGAGGACCGCCGCCCGCGCGCAGAGGCCGGTTACCGGGTGCGGCCGGACAGGCTGTCGGACGCGGTATCGGCGAAGCGGTAGAGTCGCTCGCCGTCGCGGATCAGGCCGTACTGTTCGCGAGCGATGCGTTCGATGGTCGCAGAGTCATTCGCCAGTGAATCGCGGCGGGCGCGCAGCGCTTCGACCTCCGCACTCACTTCGCGGGCACGCTGCTCCTCGAGCGCACGCTCCTGGCGCACCCTGCGGAGATCGAAGGCGTCATAATCCCCACCGAAGACGGCGAAGTACGCGGCCCCCGCGAGGAGGACGAACCCGAGCAGGACGCGGAGCTTCAAAACGCGTCCCGCCCCATGTACTCGGCGGCGGAGCCGAGGTCCTCGGCGATGCGGAGGAGCTGGTTGTACTTGGCGACGCGGTCGGTGCGGCTGGCGCTGCCGGTCTTGATCTGACCGCTCCGCGTAGCGACGGCGAGGTCGGCGATGAACGTGTCCTCGGTTTCGCCGGAGCGATGGCTGATGATGTAGCGGTAGCCGTTGCGCTTCGCGAGCTCGATGGCCTGCAGTGTCTCGGTCAGCGTGCCGATCTGGTTGACCTTGATCAGGATCGCGTTGCCGGCCCCTGTTTCGATCCCCTTCTGGAGGAACTCGGTGTTCGTGACGAAGAGGTCATCGCCGACGAGCTGGACGCGATCGCCGATGGCGCTGGTGAGCGCGCGCCAGCCGTCCCAGTCGCCCTCATCGAGCCCGTCCTCGATGGACACGATCGGGTACCGTTCCACCCAGGTGCGCCAGAACTCCACCATCTCCTCCGCGGAGCGTCGCTCATTGGTGGACTTGTGAAAGACGTACGCGCCATCGCGGTGCCACTCGCTCGCGGCGGCATCGAGCGCCAGCAGCACGTCCTCGCCCGGCCGGAACCCCGCCTTTTCGATCGCTTCGAGGATGACCTCGATGGCCTCCTCGTTCGTGCCCAGGTCCGGGGCGAATCCGCCCTCGTCGCCGACGTTCGTTCCCATGCCGCGACCGCTCAGCACCTTCTTGAGGCTGTGGAAGATCTCAACGCCCGCGCGCAGCGCTGCCGGGAAGCTGTCCATGCCGACAGGCGCGATCATGAACTCCTGGAGATCCACGTTGTTTGCCGCATGCGCGCCGCCATTGATGATGTTCATGAGCGGCACGGGCATGAGCGAGGCGTTCGGTCCGCCCAGATAGCGATACAGGGGCAGGCCCGCGTCCATGGCTGCCGCGCGCGCGACTGCGAGCGACACCGCGAGGGTGGCATTGGCGCCGAGCGACGACTTGTTCTTCGTACCGTCCATCTCGATCATCATGCGATCGACCGTCGCCTGATCGAACGCATCCATGCCGATGACCTCCTCGGCGATCTCGTCGTTGACGTTGGACGCCGCCTTCAGCACGCCCTTGCCGCCGTACCGCTTCCCGTCGCCATCCCGCAGCTCGACCGCCTCGAACTCGCCTGTCGACGCACCACTCGGCACCGCAGCACGGCCGGCTGCACCGGTGTCGAGGACGACTTCCGCTTCGAGCGTCGGGTTTCCGCGCGAATCGAGGATCTCACGAGCGTGCAGACTGGTGATGATGGACATTGGTCTCTCAGGTATTATGGACGGGTAGCGACAGCATGTGTTCGACTTCCGATCGCACCCGCGCAATCAGTTCATCACGTCGACGGACATCATAGCCTGCCGGGGATACGGGCGGGCCGTAGCGAACGATAATCCGCCCCGAACGTATGCGCCAGCTATCGCGTGACATGATGTGATGCGTTCCCAGCACCGCCGTGGGCACGATGTCGATGCCGTTCTGAAGCGCCAGGATGAAGGCGCCCTTCTTGAACGGCTGCAGCTCGCCGTTACGCGACCGAGTGCCTTCCGCGAAGATGATGACGGAGCTGTTGTCCTCGAGGATGGTGCGGCCGGCCTGATCCAGACTCGCGACCGCGCTCTGATTGTCGGTACGGTCAACGGAGATATGGCCGGCGGCGACCCAGGCGTGCCCCCAGAGCGGGACCCGCGACAGCTCCTTCTTGGCGACGAACCGGTATCGCTTGGGCGTCCAGGCGGCGAGTGCGAGGACATCGTACCACGAGACGTGGTTGGAAACGATGATCTGCGCGCTGTCGGGAGACAGGTTCTCCACGCCCTGAACTTCGACGCGCACACCGGTCGCCCAGAGGATCCAGCGTGCCCAGTAGCGCGGGATCTGGTCGTAGAACCGGGAGGAGGCCCCGAGATAGGAGCCGATGACGACGAGCAGGCTGAACGGTATGGTCGACGCGAGCACGTTGATCGCGACCCAGATCGTGCGAATCATGATGATGCGGAGAAGTGGTCGTATCCTGAGTAAGGCAGCTCGACGACCGAGCCATTGGAGCGAAGCACGGCACCGGCGCCGGAATGGACCGTGCCGATGCAGGTGAGCGCGAGATCGAACGTGTCGACGAAGTCCTCGACAATGCGTTCCACCATACCCGGCGGAGCGGCGAAGCACAGCTCGTAGTCCTCACCACCCGTGAGCGCGAGCCGCAGCGCGTGCTCGTGGTCCGGTGTGTGGGCGTGCACGGTGGGGTGGATCGGCACCGACGCGGTATCGATGATTATGCGCACACCGCTCGCGGCGGCGAGATGCTCGACATCGCCGGCCAGGCCGTCGGAGATGTCGATCATGGCGTCGACGGCACCGCGCGTTGCGAGCCAGACCGCCTCGGCGATACGGGGCGTCGGCAGGGCAAAAGCGAGCCGGGCCGCGGGCTCCGGCGTTCCGCCGCCCTTCCACGCCCGCACGGCCGCAGCCGCTGCACCCAGCTCGCCGGTCATCCAGACCGAGTCGCCGGGTCGCGCACCGCTGCGCAGTACCGGCCGCAGGGCGTTGCCGACCACAACGACATCCACAACGATCGGGCCGATCGTGCGCGACGTGTCGCCGCCCAGCAGGACCGCCCGTGCGCCGGCTGCCGCGGCACGGACGCCGTCCATGATACGCGGGGCGATATCGATCTCTGCCTCATCGATCGCGAGCGAGGCAAGCACGCCGATGGGCGTGGCGGCAACGGCGGCGAGATCGCTCAATGCGCCGGCCGCGGCGCGGTACCCGATCTCCTCCGGCTGCAGCCATTCGCGGAGGAAGTGAATGCCTTCGACCGATATGTCCATGCTCAGGCAGATGCCCTCGCCCCGCACGACGGCACAGTCATCGCCGGACCCGACGCGTACCGCGTCCGGCAGGCGCACTGCCGCTCCAGCCGACATGTCCGTCGGGTAGAACCGGCGGATGAGATCGAACTCGGCGCCGGGACCGAGCGGAATCTGCGTCATCGCTGTCTTTGCTTCGGGGTTGGGCCGCGTCCTGACACGCGCGCACGCATCAGCGCAACTCGGAGTAATATAACAGCTTGACCGGCGCACCGCCGCCGCCGTGTGTCAACGGCGCTGCGGCTGATCGAACGTGACGAACGGAAGGTCCAGCGTGCTCGCCACCGGACCGGGATCGGCGATGGCCGCTGCAAGATGGCCGCTCACCTCCGCGGGTGTCAGCGAGCGCCCCAGACCCGCCAGGTCAGCTGCACGCCCACTCAGGAACAGGCCCAGTGCCCCGGCCTCCACCGCGCCATACCCGCCCGCCAGCATGGCGCCGATCGTACCGGCGAGCTGATCCCCCATTCCCGCGGTCGCGGTGTCGGAGGACCCGACGGCATTGACCAGCAGGGTCCCATCGGGCAGAGCGATCAGCGACGGCTGGCCCTTGAGCAGTACGACACAGTTGAATTCCCGAGCCGCCGCGCGTGCAGCGCCCGGCATGTCCGCCAGTATGTCGTCGAGCGGCTGGTGTGAGATACGTGACAGCTCACGCGCGTGTGGGGTGATCACGAGCGGTCTGCCCGCCGCGATATCGCGGATCGCGCCCGGCTCTTCCGCGTGGACATTCAGTGCATCTGCGTCCAGCAGCGCCGGCATCCCCGCCATCATCTCGAGAGCACTCGAAAGGGCCGTGCGCGCGCGTCCATCCGTGCCGAGCCCCGGACCGGCAACGAGGGCGTGCATCGGCTCCAGGTCATCGCTGTGCAGCTCCGCACGGTCCAGGAATGTCGCTTCCGGAATGAGCGTCTGCAGAATCACGCGGTTGGTCACCTCCGATGCGATGCGCACCAGGCCCGCACCTGCTCGCAGCGCTGCCTGTCCGGCGATGGCCGCGGCACCCGCCATCCCCTCATGCCCCGCCAGGATCAGCAGCCGACCCGCCGTACCCTTGTGCGCCGACGGATCGCGCGCCCGCAGGTGTCGCCGTGCCCAGGCCGGCGTGATCAGCCGGGCCTCAGACGTCAGGCTGCCGGGCGGGAACCCGATCTCCACCGCGACGATGCGTCCGCAGAGGTCACGTGCGGGATGCAGCAGCAGGCCCAGCTTCGGCCAGCCGAACGTCACTGTCACATCCGCCCGCACTGCATTGTCTCCCACAGTGCCCGTCGTCGGATCCACACCTGTCGGCAGGTCCAGCGCGAGCACCGGTGCCGCCGCGTCGTTCACGCGCCGGATCCAGTCTATGATCCGCCCCCGCGGCGGACCCTGAGCGCCGGTGCCGAGCATTCCGTCCACGATCACCGCCGCATGGGACAGTGCATCGCCGGCATTGTCCGCCGCGATGATCTCGAGGGATTCGCCGTGCAGCAACGTCGTGTCGGGCGGCGCGGAGCCCGCGGCGATCACGGCGACATCACGGCCCCATGCGTGCAGGACGCGCAGCATGACGAGCAGGTCCCCACCATTGTGCCCGCTGCCCGCCACTCCTACCACCCGTCCTTCCGGATAGAGACGCTGGAGGACGAACGCGGCAGCGCGCCCCGCGCTCTCCATGAGCACTCGATCAGGAATGTTGTACTTGCGATGGGAGACCGTGTCGGCGGCGGCGGCCTGGGCGGCCGTCGGAAGCGGCACGTCCAGACAGCCGTACACTCCCGTCGCCGGGTCAGCTGTGGAAGAGTAAGTCATGATGCAGCTCGAGCTCCGGCCTGACGAAAACGGGCGGACCGCCCCGGAGGTGGTGCCGCCCGCCTATTTGTAGCTCTGACCGATCGTCCGGCCGAAGCTGATCTCGCCGTTGTCGATACGGATATTGAAGCCGCAGTCCGGATTGGAGCAGACCCACGCCTTGTATGTAATCGGGGCGCCGTCCCTGCCATAATCGGACAGCGGGAGCATGGTACCGCTGTCACATTTGCGGCACTGTGGAAAGTTCTCCTGCGGTGAAGCAGCCGCCATCGCTCAACCCCTCCCCTCATCATAGCCCGTGTCCGAACCCTCACACGGCTCTGCAACCTCCAGCCACAATGCAAAGCACGTTCCATGGCCGGGCTTCCCCTGTCCTCCCCAGCGCATCGTAGTGGGCGGCGGGGCGCCGCGCCAGTACAGCAGTCAGTCGCCGCTGGCCCTGCGGGGGTACGGACTGCCGAACGCATCATCGAAATCGAAGACATCGACGAAGTCGTCGCGGGTATCCTCTTCCTGCTTGATGAGGACGCCGCTCTCCACCAGCGCGAAGACGATTTCCCCGACGTCTGCGGTCCGCTCGATTCCCCAGTGCTCGAGTACGGTACGGGCCATGGGACCGAATCGGTCGATCGCCATGTCGCGAACCCCGCCAGCCATCTCACCGCCGGTGATATGGCGCGGCTCCGGCAGCCGCTCGAGGACGTAGTTCAGCGCGCCGAGAACGAAGACATATGCGGCCTCCGGATAACGCGGATTGCGTGCGCGCAGGGCTGCAAACAGCTCCTCGTCCATGCTTCACTCACACCAGCGGCGCTCAGGCCCGCGCGTGCTCATGTTCGCCGCGGAACCCCGGGTACAGTGGAAAGCCGGCGCAGAGCTCGTTCACCTGCGCCGACACGCGCTCGACCACCCCGGTGTCGCCGGGCGCATTCAGTACTTCGGCAATCCAGCCGCCGATGCGTGTCATCTCTGCGGGACCCATGCCACGAGTGGTGAGAGCGGCCGTACCGAGACGGACGCCCGACGTGACGAACGGCGAGCGCTGCTCACCCGGCACCGTGTTCTTGTTGCATGTGATGCGCGCGCGCTCCAGGGACTCCTCGGCCAGCTTGCCGGTGAGCTCGCCCTTGCTGCGCAGGTCGAGGAGGACGAGGTGGTTGTCAGTACCGCCGCTGACCAGGTCGAACCCGTTCGACATGAGCGATTCCGCGAGCGCCTGTGCGTTGCGGACCACCTGCTGAGCGTACACCTGGAACTCGGGCGCAAGGGCCTCCCGGAATGCGACGGCCTTCGCCGCGATGATGTGCATGAGCGGCCCTCCCTGCATGCCCGGGAAGACCTGCTTGTCGATCGCCTTCGCGAGGTCGGCGCGACACACGACGAATCCGCTGCGCGGTCCCCGCAACGTCTTGTGCGTGGTGGATGTGACAATGTCGGCGTGCGGGATCGGGCTCGGGTGAGCGCCGCCGGCGACGAGGCCGGCGATGTGCGCCATGTCCACGATGAGACGTGCCTCCACCTCCCGTGCGATCTCCGCGAACGCGGCGAAATCGATGATGCGGGCGTATGCGCTCGCGCCTGCAACGATCACTTTCGGCCGATGCTTCAGCGCCTGTTCGCGTACCTGACCGTAGTCGATGCGTCCGTCATCACCTACGCCGTACGCGACAGCCCGGTAGATGCGGCCGCTGAAATTGACCGGAGATCCGTGCGTGAGGTGGCCGCCGTGCGACAGGTTCATGCCGAGCAGCGTGTCACCGGGTTCGAGCGTGGCGAAGTACGCGGCCATGTTGGCCTGCGCACCCGAGTGCGGCTGCACATTGGCGTGATCCCCGCCGAAAAGCTCGAGCGCGCGTGAGATTGCGAGTGACTCCGCCACGTCGACATACTCGCAGCCGCCGTAGTACCGCTTCCCGGGATAGCCTTCGGCGTACTTGTTGGTGAGGACCGTACCTGCCGCCTGCAGTACCGCCGGTGACGTGAAGTTCTCGCTGGCAATCAACTCGAGTGTGCCGTGCTGCCGCTCGGCTTCAGCCACTACGGCGTCGTAGATCTCCGGATCGGCACTGCGCAGCGCGTCCATCATGATCAGACCCACGTCCTCTTGAGCGCACCCACCTGCTCGATGCGGCGTTCCGCAACCCGGTCGGCCGCTTCGTACGTCGGCAGGCCGTCGTCCTTTGCCAGCTCGAAGATCTGGCAGAGCGTTTCGTAGATCTCGCCCGCCTTGCGACGCGCCTGCTCTGCCGACCAGTCGTTCAGTTCGCCGTATACGTTGATCAGTCCGCCGGCGTTGATCACGTAATCGGGCGCATAGAGGATGCCGCGCTTGTGCAGCTGATCGCCGTGCCGCTCCTGCGCGAGCTGGTTGTTGGCCGCGCCCGCGATGATCTCGAACTTGAACTCAGCGAGTGTATCGTCATTCACCACTGCACCGAGCGCGCATGGCGCGAACACCTGGGCGTCCACGCAGTATATCTCATCCGGGCTGACATGCTTAGCACCGAACTCGTCGACGACGCGCTGCGCGCGCGCCGTGTCGATGTCGGTAACTGTCAGCTTCGCCCCTTCCTCTGCCAGGTACTTGCAGACGTAGTATCCGACATGACCGGTGCCCTGCACGGCGATACTCATGCCGTCCACGGAATCGGACCCGTACTTCTCCCTGGCGCATGCCTTGATCCCGCGGTAGACGCCGTAGGCGGTGACCGGCGACGGGTCACCTGATCCACCGGCGACGCCCGTGACCGCCTCCGTCTCCATCTTCACGTAGTCCATGTCCTCGACACTCGTGCCGACATCCTCCGCGGTGATGTAACGGCCGCCGAGTGACTCGACGAAGCGACCGTGGGCGCGGAAGATCATCTCCCGGCGCGTGGTCTTGTTGTCACCGATGATGACGGACTTGCCGCCGCCGAGGTTGAGGCCGGCGACGGCGGCCTTGTACGTCATGCCGCGGGCGAGTCTGAGCGCATCAACTATCGCTTCTTCGTCGTTGCGGTAGTTCCAGAAGCGCGTGCCACCGAGTGCGGGACCGAGCGTGGTGTTGTGTATTGCAATGATGCCCCTGTAGCCGGCCGAGGGCTCGTGGCAGAACACGAGCTGCTCGTGGCTGTGCTCGGCGATACGCTCGAAAATGTTCATGGAATCTCCGTTATTGAATCAATCGGCGTACAGCGCCGCCGCGATGCGGAGCCGCTGCATCTCACTGGTGCCGTGCAGCATCTCCATGGCCTTTGCGTCCCGCATGAGCTTCTCCACGGGGTAATCACGCATATAGCCATATCCGCCGAAGATCTGTACAGCGTCCGTCGTTACATACATCGCACACGAACCCGCGGCGAGCTTGGCCATTGCCGCTGCCGCTGGATCATCCGGCCGCTCTGCCGCACGCTGGATGAGGCAGCGGGCGGCAGCGGTGCGCGTGGCCATCTCCGCGAGCTTGAACTGGATGCCTTCGAAGCTGCGGATCGGCTGGCCGAACTGCTCGCGCTCGTTCGCGTAATGCACCGCGTGGTCGAGTGCAGCCTGCGAGATCCCGACTGCAATGGCCGCGGCCGACAGGCAGCCGAGCGGGTCGAGCGCGGCGCGCGCATCGTTGCCGCTCCAGCTCAGGCGCGCGTCCGCGGGCGCCTGTACTCCGTTGAAATCGAGCGGCACCACGTCCACGGAACGCAGTCCCATGGTCGCCGCGGGAACCCCGGACGTGTAACCCATATCGGGAGTGAGTGCGAAGAGCGCGGGCGTGCCGTCCGCCTGCGCGAGCACTACCGCGACACCGGCGCGCGCGCCGTTCGTCACCCATGGGCTGCTCCCGTTCAACGTCCAGGAACCATCATGCTCGACAGCATTCGTCGGCGCGCCGGCTCCGTCCGCTGAGTCGGGCTCGGCGAATGCGACACAGCCGAGCACTTCGCCCGCCGCGAGCGCGTCGACGTCGTGTTCGTGTGTGCTGCCGCCGAACCGGACGAGGACGTCCGCGGCAAGCACGCTCTGCGCGACGAGCAGTGCGGCACCGGGCTCGCCCCACGCCAGCTCCTCCAGCGCAGTGAGGTATGTGGGCAGACCGAAGCCCATGCCGCCGCGTTCCTCGGGAACGAGCATGCCGAAGAATCCCAGCTCCGCAATCTTCGCAGCGACGTCATCATCCAGCGCGCGGTCCGCGTCCCAGCGCTCGGCGTGCGGGCGCAGCTCCGCGGCGGCGAAGTCGCGGGCGAGGCCGCGGATCTCGAGCATCTCCGGAGTCGCGGTCACTTTGCCTCGTAGGTGTAGAAGCCGCGGCCCGTCTTGCGGCCGAGCCATCCGGCCGCGACGTACTTGCGCAGCAGCGGACACGGGCGATACTTGTCGTCACCGATGTCGCGCTGGAGGACTTCGAGAATCGCGAGACACGTGTCGAGACCGATCAGATCGGCGAGTGCGAGCGGACCCAAGGGGTGGTTCATGCCGAGCTTCATGACGGTGTCGATGGCTTCCGGCTCCGCCACGCCCTCCATCAGACAGAAGACGGCCTCGTTGATCATCGGCATGAGGACGCGGTTGGACACGAAGCCCGCGAAGTCATTGACCTCGACCGGCGTCTTGTCGAGGCCGCGTGACAGCTCGAGCACCGTGGCAACCGTCTCGTCAGACGTCTGCAGCCCGCGGATCACCTCGATTAGCTTCATGACCGGGACCGGGTTCATGAAGTGCATGCCGATGAACCGGTCCGGCCGGCTGATGCTCGTAGCCAGGGTGGTGATGGCAATGGAAGAGGTGTTGGATGCCAGGATGGCGTCCCCGGCGAGCGGGTCGAGCGAGCGGAGGATCTCGGACTTCAGCGCAACGTTCTCCGGCACTGCCTCGATGATCAGCCCCGAACCTGCGGCGCGCTCGCGGTCGGTCGTCGTATCGAGGCTCGACAGCGTCGCCTCGCGCGCCTCTGCGGTGAGCGACCCCTTCTTCACCTGCCGGTCGAGATTGGCGCCAATGGTCTGGCGGGCGCGGTCCAGCTGAGCGGCGTCGACATCGATCAGGATGACCGGATGACCATGCTGTGCAAACGCGTGCGCGATGCCGTTGCCCATCGTTCCCGCGCCCACGACTGCGACGCGCATTCTATCCGTCATTCGACTCCTCTTCACTCATCAGTGCGAGCGGCCTTGCCGCGAGCATCATCGGATCCGGGCGCACGGCGGGCCAGCGCAGGACCAGCAGCAGCGCCAGTCCGAACCCGATCGTGCCCACCAGTCCCCCCTCCGGTCCGAACACACCGCCCGACCACCAGCCCGGGCCGCCGACCGCTGGCTCGTAGAGCGGTGTATCAAACATCTGCAGACCGCTGACCGGCAGGTCGAACAGCGTTGCCATGGTCCAGTTCCAGCCCATGTGCAGCGCTGTGGCGAACCACAGGCTGAGCGTTCTCAGATACGCTACGGCGAGCAGGATCCCCGCGAGGAAAATGTTGACCAGCGCGAATATCCCGATCGACGGGTTCGCGCCGTGCGCAAGCGCGAACAGCACCGACGACACGACGATGGCCAGTACCGGCCCGCCCACGCGCACCAGTACCTGGAACGGATAGCCCCGGAACAACGCCTCCTCGGCGAACGCCGCCACAGTGAAGCCGCCAGCCTGCACGGCTACGGTGCTCAGCCACGTCACCGCGGTTCCAGCCTGCGAACCATAACGCAGCGACCCGGTAGCCAGCAGCACGATCACCGCCGCCATGAGGCCAGCCGCGCCGATCAGCATCCCGACGCCGACTTCGCGAGGCGTGTTCCGTGACACGCCAATTCCGAGCGCGGCCGGCGAGCGTCCGTCCACGGCCCGGATCAGGAGTGCGCCCGCCGCGATCGCGCCGACCGCCGTGGCGAACGACTGCCCGGCCATTCCCGCGCCCGCCTCGGCGGGAAGCAGGCTCCACAGTGCGCCAGCCAGTATGCCGAACACCACCAGCAGGCCGGCCCACGCACCGATACGCGCGATGCCGCCCAGCCATCCCGTCGCACGGCCGGGCATCAGCAGAAAACCCCCGCGCTAAAGGAGCGCGAGGGTTCGACGACGGATCCGCAGTGCGACGATTACCGCAAAGACCAGCTTCGCGAGGTCGCCGATAAGGAAAGGCAGGACGCCCATCCGAACCGCGCCCGCAGCGTCACCGGTCAGGAGCGTCAGCTGGGCGGTACCGCCTGCATACACCGCCAGTGTCGCGAGCACGCCCGCGAGCGCCAGCACCGCCACGCGTGCACCCGTACCGCCCCGGGCCTGTGCCGCGACAGCGCCCGCGACCGCCGCGGCCGCCGGAAACGCCAGCAGGTAGCCGCCCGTCGGACCGAACAGATACGGCACGCCGAGCCCGGCAGCGAACACCGGGAGGCCGGCGGCGCCGGCCATGAGATAAGCCGTCTGGGCGGCCGCGCCGAGCGCCGGGCCGAGCAGCAGCCCGGACAGCAGGACCATGAGCGTCTGCAGTGAGACAGGCACGGCGGTGCCGGGCAGCGGCGCGGCGACGTGGGCGCTGAACGCCGTGAGCAGGGCGAAGGTCATCACGGCGAAGATGCGGCGCGCCGGTACGCTCGTCATGACCTCGACATGCGCCGCGCGGCGGATCTGTGTCAGCATGTAGCTCATGGTCAGACCCTTTCGACGGATAGTGCAACGGCATCGCCACCGCCGAGACAGAGTGTTGCGAGGCCCGTCTCCGCATCGCGCTGCTGCATGGCGTTCAGCAGCGTCACGAGCACGCGCGCGCCGGACGCGCCGATCGGATGTCCGAGCGCGACGGCACCGCCGTGCACATTGACGCGGTCCCAGTCCCACCCGAGCTCGCGGCCGTCGGCGATCGCCTGCACGGCGAACGCTTCGTTGGCCTCGATCAGATCGTAATCGCCGATCTGCTTCCCTTCCTTCTCCATTACGCGGCGGACGGCCCGCACGGGAGCAAAGAACAGGTCGCGTGGCGCCACTGCACCGCTGGAGTACGCGTTGATGCGCGCCTGGATCGTGAGACCGTGGGCCTTCGCATATGCTTCGCTCGTGATCACGAGCGCCGCTGCACCATCGTTCAGGCCGGGCGCGTTACCCGCGGTCACGATCGGATCGGTGACTTCCTTCGGCGCGTACTGCGCGAATGCGGGCTTCAGCCTGTTGAGCGTCTCCGCCGTGGTGTCGCGGCGCGGCGGCTCGTCCGCCTCGATCACAGTCGCGCCCTTGCGCGAAGCGATCTCGACGGGAACGATCTCCTGGCGGAACGCCCCGCTGTCCATCGCGGCCACTGCCTTGCGATGGGACTCGGCCGAGAACTCGTCGGCGTCCGCGCGCGTCACACCGGCCTTGTGCGCCGTGTACTCCGCGTGGCCGCCCATGTGACACGACTCGAAGGAGCACCAGAGGCCATCGTGTATCAGGCCGTCGATGATCTCCTGGTTGCCGAACTTCACGCCCTCGCGCATGCCGAACAGGTAGTACGGCGCGTTGGACATCGACTCCATGCCGCCGGCCAGCATCGCATCCGCATCGCCGGCGCGGATTGCCTGCGCCGCCAGCATCACTGCCTGCAGGCCGGACCCGCAAACGCGGCTCACCGTCATCGCGCCGACATTCTCGGGAATGCCACCCTTGATCGCCGCCTGGCGTGCGGGCGCCTGTCCCGCTCCGCCTGTGACGACATGTCCCATGATCACGTCGTTCAGATCACCGGCATCGATCCCGGCGCGTTCCACTGCGGCGCGGATCGCGATCGCGCCCAGGTCGGGCGCGCGCAGCGGGCTCAGACCACCCAGGAATCTGCCGATCGGTGTACGCGCGCCGCTGACGACGACTGCGGTGTGGCGCGGGTCGCTCATTGCTCACCTCTTGGTCCGACATTGTTCCAGTGCGCGCCATGGCGCGGCGCGGCAGCGGCCGGGCAGCCCGTCAACGCACGGTACCGCCTCAGGGCGGGAATAATACCCGGGGGCCTGCGGTCAGTCTAGGGCGCGGGGGATTCGCCAAACGCGCGGGCCGCCTCATGCCCGCGCTGCGCGTCAGTCTGCGTCGTCAGGAAGCAGAATGGGCCTCGCCTCGGCGGGATCCAGCCGCCCCCACGCGCGCACGGGGTCGTGCTCGAACACCAGCAGCCACCGCTCTTCGCGGGCGCGCTCGAGCAGTGTCCGCTTCGTTTCCAGTGTGACCAGCGGCTCCACGTCATAGCCCATGATCCACGGCAGAGGCAGATGTGCGGAGGTGGGGATGACGTCCGCCAGGAAACACGCCGTCTCCCCCTGTGACGTGATGAGTACGGACTGGTGATGCGGCGTGTGTCCCGGTGTGCGCATCACGCTGACGCCAGGCACGATCTCGACATCACCCTCCACCAGGTCCATCCGCCCCGCATCCACGACCGGCTCGAAGTTGTGCGGCAGGTAACTCGCCTGGATGCGCTCGTTGCGAATGCGCGACCATTCGAGCTCCCCGTGCTGTACCACGTAGCGTGCGCGCGGGAACGACAGCTCGATCGTGCCCTCCTCCGTCCTGCGCGTGTTGCCGCCCGCGTGATCGAAGTGCAGATGCGTGTCCACCATTATGTCGACGTCATCCGCGGCAAAGCCCAGCACGGCGAGTGCCTCCTCTATCCGGGTGGGGTAACGGTCCGGATCGGAGGCGGCGTTGTCGATGCCGTAGATATCGATGAATTTTTCATTCTCCTTGTTGCCCGCGCCGTTGTCGATCAGCACGAGCGCATCGGTCGTCTCGACGAGGAGGCAGCGCATGGCGAGGGGAATGCGGTTGCGTTCATCGGCCGCGATGCGCTTCTGCCAGAGCGGCTTGGGGACGACACCGAACATGGCACCGCCATCGAGGTGCTGCGATCCGCCGTGCACTGCATGAATGCGCAGATCGCCGAGCTGCCGGGTCTGTACGAGCGGAGCGGTCATGGGCCTGGCTCGGGGATGGAGTGGGGATTCGCCTGTCGCTTGCGCCGTTTCGCGCGCCGCGCGAGCAGCTGCTGGAGCTCGTGCCAGCGCGTCACCTCCAGCCCATCGAGCCGGTCGAGCAGCAGCCGGAACAGTTCCGCCGTCGCACGCGCATCGCCGTACGCACGGTGACGCGCCTCGATCGGAATGTTGAAGAAGTAGATGAGCGAATCGAGCGATCGGCTGCGTAGCTCCGGCACGAGCTTGCGCGCCATGCGCACGGTGCAGAGCGTCCGGCCGCTGAGCGGCACACCGGCACGCAGCAGCTCGGCGCTCACGAATCGCCAGTCAAAAGGTGCGTTGTGCGCGACGAACACGGCACCGCCGAGCACGCGCGCTACGTCGGGCGCCACGTCTGCGAAGCGCGGAGCATCGCGCACCATGTCCCAGGATATGTTCGTGAGCGCGGTGATGACCGCAGGGATCGGCCGCTCCGGATTCACGAGTGAGCGGTACTCGTCGAGGATCGTGCCATCGCCGCGCACCCGCACCGCGGCAATCTCCGTGATGCGGTGACCGTACGCCCACGATCCACCGGTCGTCTCGACATCGACGATGGCGTATTCGAGCGAGCGGATCGGTGTGTCGTCCTGCGTCGCGCCCGCACAGTCGACCGGCTCGACCGTCAGCCGAGCGCGCGCGGGCGCCTTCTCCAGGCGGATCCGGATGCCCGTTCGTGCGGCATCGCTCGTGTCTATGATGAGGCCGGGCAGCTCGAGTTGCAGGCGCCGCGCCGCCTCGGCGCCCGACCGGCCGGCGCGACCTACCACGCCTCGTCGCGTCGCACCGGGAGGGTCATGCAGCGCCCGCCGCCACCGCCGCGCACCAGCTCCCCGCCATCGAACACCAGTGCGGCCTTCTCGTCATCCTCGATCTCCGTATCGCCCGTCAGGAAATCCATGCCCTTGACGATGCGGTAGCCGGCCTCGCGCTTCAGCTCGTCGTACGTGGCCTCGTTGCGGGAATAGCCGAGGATCAGACCGGGACGTACCGCAACGAAGTTGCAGCCGCTCGACCACTGCTCGCGCTCCTGCAACGTTCGCTTCGGCCCGCCGCAGAACACCGGCTCGAGCGGCATGTCCAGCTGCCGCAGCGCCGCGAACAGGTTCGGCATCTCGCGCATGCCTTTCTTGCCCGCCTTCAGATGCAGCACCGGGCTCCGCGTCGGGCCCACGAAGTTCGGCGGGAACACCACGCAATGGTCACGATCGATCATTGTGAAGATCATGTCCAGGTGGATCATCGCACGATCCGTCGGCAGTACCACCACGAGGATATCGGTGATGCCCTGCTTCGTCATGAGCTGCTCGGCCAGCGTGTCGAATGCGCCGGGACTCGAACGCTCCGACATCCCGATCAGCGCCAGGTCGCGACGCAGGATGTGCACGTCGCCGCCTTCCATCGTGTAGCCCGCGCGACGCTCCTCGCTGCCGTCATACACCAGGCCGCTGTTCTCCAGCAGCGGGTGATACTGAAAGAGCGCCTTCATCAGGATCTCCTCCGTCCACCGCACGTTGTAGCGCATCGACCCGATGATCACGCCATCGCCCGCCACCATGCTGGCGTCGCGCGTGAAAAACAGGTTCGGCAGCGGCGGCAGCTCGTACGCCTGCACATTGAGCAGCTGCTGCAGCGCTCCGCCCTCCACCGCACGGCCCTCGATGAACAGAGACACCAGGTCGGCCGACGGCACCTCCATCAGGTGACGCGCCAGCGGCTCGGAGCGCGCCACGTCCATCACCCGCTCGATAAGGAACGGTCGCACTTCCGGCCGGTCGAAGATCTCCTCCAGCAGCTCGCGCACCTCGTACACTTCCGAGAACCGCGACAGCAATGCCTTGAACCGATGATGCTCACGCCGCGCCTGATCCAGATCGATGATGTCATCGTACAGAAAGTCTTCCCGGTTCGTCGGCGTCACCGCCAGCAGCTCCGGTCCTGGCGTGTGGCACACCACCGCCCTCAGCGCGCCGATCTCCGATGTAACCCCAACCCGCTCACTCATCCCGCTGTCCCCCACCCCGTGACGCTGCCGGACGCGACGTCACTCGACGCGTCCCCCGCGTCGAATTCACCAGCGCATACGACAGACCTTCCAGCTCGAGCGCCATGTTCACAGTCTTTACCGTCACCTCGTCAGGCACCGTCAGCTTCGTCGGCGCAAAATTCAGGATCGCCCGAACGCCTGCCGACGTCACCCGGTTTACCACGCCCTGCGCTGCCTCCGCAGGCACCGCCACGATCGCAATGTCGATCCCCTGCAACGACCGCTTCAGATCCGCATCCGACTCCACGATGAGACCCTGCCACTTCGTCCCGACTTTCGACGGGTCCGCGTCGAACACAGCCACGATGTCGAATCCCTGGCGCCGGAAATCCTGGTACGCCATCAGTGCAGCGCCAATCTTGCCCGCCCCGATCAGCGCCACCCGCCACCGCCGCTCCAGCCCCAGAATCCCGCGCAGCGCCGCTGTCAGCTCCGGCACCGAGTAGCCCAGGCCCCGCTTCCCGAACGTGCCGAAGAACGAGAGATCCTTGCGAACCTGCGCCGCGGATGTCCCGCACCGGCGGGCGAGCTCCTCGCTCGCGAGCGTCGTCACTCCCGCAGCCGCCACCTCTGTCAGCAGACGCAGATATACCGACAGCCGTGCGACCGTCGACTCGGACACCTTCTTCATGATCTGCTCATCGTCGTGCGGCTCTGGGGCGGCCTGCGGGATTGTGAAACCATTCACAAGTCCAACCTACGGGATATGTTCGGCGACGTCAATCAGGACAGGAGCAGCCGCGGCAGCACGAGGCGAACGGTGCCATCCGCCAGCAGAGCGACGGTGCCGCGGATGCGCGCGGCCGCCGCTGCGGCGAGCTCCAGCCTGAGGCCGGCGCCGGTGAGGGGCCGGTCGGGGTCGAGACGGTCGCGCACGGCGTCCAGGGTGGCGCCGGAGACGGTGATGTGCGGGTCGGCGCTGTCACCGGCCGCGATGTGCAGGACGCCGCCGGGGGTGACCTTGATGGCCGCGCCCAGGACGAGCGCGAGTGCGCGACAGGCATCGTTGCGGTGTGTGTACAGCTCGAGCGGTGAGTCGGAGAATTCGATGCGCGTGCCACGACCTTCGGCATCGAAGCTGACAGCGGAGATGGCGTCATCGAAGAGCTCGTGCACGGGAAAAGCTGAGGGCTCCTGCCCGTCGGCGCTTCCCTCGACTGCGTCGATGAGCGTGATGAGCTGGCTGGCGGCGAAGCGAACCCTGCGGAGCGCTTCCGCGGCGGGGGCGGGGATCTGACCGAGCATACCATCCTCGAGGAGCTCCTGATACCCGAGGATGGCGGCCACGGGGGTGCGCAGCTCATGTCCGAGGACTGCGTTCCAGTCGGGATGTGCGGAGCTCACGAAGCGCTCTCCTGCACCCCGGCGTTCTGCGCGCGCACATCGCGAAGCGCGCGGGCCAGCGCGGTGAGTGCATCGGGCGAAAGCTGTTCGGGCCGCTGCTGGAGCGGAATGCCGGTGCGGCGCTCCAGCTCGGCGACTGCGTGGGCGTCCAGCGCGTAGCCTGGCGCGGCGCGGAGCGTCTTCTGGAGCTGCTTGCGACGCCAGGAGAACGCGGCACGTGTGAGCTCGCGCAGGTCATCCTCATCGCGCGCGCTGAGCGGTGCGGGCGTGATCGGAACAATGCGAATGACGGAAGAGTCGACGCCGGGCACCGGTCGGAACGATCGGCGACTCACATGGAACAGACGTTCGACCCGTGCGACGCTGCGCACGCCGACGGACAGTGCGCCGTAATCGGTGTTACCGGGTTCGGCGAGGATGCGGTCAGCTACTTCGCGCTGGATCATGAGCACGATGCGCTCGGGCCGCAGGTCGCGCTCGAGGAGTCGGAAGATGATGGGTGTCGTAATGTTGTAGGGGATGTTGCCGATAACCTTGACGTGCGTCATGTCGCCGCCGACGAGCGCACGCAGATCGGTGTCGAGCACGTCGGCCTGAACGACCGTGACGTGCGGCGCATCGGCATACTCCCTTGCCAGTGCGGGCGCGAGATCGCGGTCGAGCTCGATGAGAATGAGGCGACCGACGGATCCGGCGAGATGCCGCGTGAGCGCGCCCTGACCGGGTCCGATCTCGATGACGGTGTCGTCGGGCGTGGGGTCGAGCGCGGCGACGATGCGGCGCTGCTGGTTGGCATCGACGAGAAAGTTCTGGCCGAGCGACTTCCTGGCGCGGTGAGCGGTCATCCCCGCACGAGCAGTGCGGTACGGTCGTCCGCGGGCGTCGTCATCGGCGCGCTCTGCGCCGTGGTGAACACGAGGTTCAGAATCGTCTCGAGCGGCTGGTCGCGCGTGCTGATGACATCAGCGATGAGGCTGGGTTCGCCCGCGCCGGCGCCGCCGTCCGGATACACGTCCGTGAGGCCATCGGTGAACAGACAGATCAGGCTTCCGTCTGCGCTCCACTCAATGGTGTCCTCGCCGTAGTCGCTCATCTGGGCAATACCGAGCGGCGGCGCTGTGGCACCGAGTCGCGTGCGCCTGCCATCGACGCCGATGAGGAACGCGTGCGGGTGGCCCGCGTTCGCGTAAACGAGATGACCGGCGCGCGGGTCGATAACGCCGTAGAACAGCGTGAGATACATTTCCGTCGTTTCCAGCTCCTTGATGAGTGCACGGTGCACGTGGCGCATCACCTCGGCGGGCGGACCGGACTCCTGGGCATAGATGGCGACGGCGCTCATGGTCAGGGCCATGATCAGCGCGGCGGAGAAGCCGTGGCTCGATACGTCGCCGATCATGATCCCGACGCGGTCGTTGGGCAGGCGGAACAGGTGATAGAAGTCACCGCCGACGGACTCGGCGGGAAGACAGCGCGCTGCGACCTGTGGCGGTCCTTCGAACGCATCGGGATCGGGCAGGAGCTTGAGCTGGAGGTCATGCGCAAGCTCGAGCTCGCGCATGAGCCGCTCCTGCCGCAGGCTGTCGCGCACGAGCCGCTGGGTCTCGAGCGCTGCGCCGATCTGGCTGGCGATCGCCGACAGCAGGCGGGAATCGCCGGCGGTGAATCGCACGTTCGTTCGCCGACCGACCAGCGTGATGACGCCGACGGTACGTGTCGTGCCGTTCGGCGGGGTGTAGTTGATCGGCACGGACAGGAAGGCCTCGCGGCCGCTCGGCCGCGGCTCCAGCCGCGGCACCGTGGGCAGCAGTGCGCCACGCTCCAGGTTGAGCGACTGCCGCTCCCGGAACACCCACGCCGTCGCCGATTCACGATCATCCACCGATATCGGCCCGCGCAGACCTTCTTCACCGACCGCGGCCGCGATGTGGAGGCGGTTGTCGCCCGGATCGAATACCCAGAGCGACGCGCGCCGCGCACCGAGCACATCGGCGACCTCCGCCAGAATGCGTTCCGCCGCGTCCGGCACGGAGAGGACGGACGCCAGGATCTCACTGATGAAATAGAGGAGATTGATCTCCTCGTAGCGTTCCGTCAGCTCGCGGGCCGCGGAGCGTGCTTCGCGCTCGTGGTGCAGCAGCTGTCCGAGCGCGTGGGCGAGGAAGCCGGGGTCCATCTGCGCGCCGTCATCGCCACGCACCTCGAGCGACAGAGAAGGGCCATCGCTCAGATCCAGACGGTGGCGCGTGCCCGCGGCCCATTCCTCAGCGGGAACGTCCGACCCCGGGTACAGGCAGACCGGTGCGTCCGTCTGTTCGGCCCACAGCCGCAGCTCCGCACCGGGATGCGCATCCCGAAACGCATCCAGCAGCGCCACCACCGGTGACGGCAGCGGCGTGAGGTCTGTCAGAACGGTCGTCTTCATTCAGCCGATGGATGTGCGCGGCGCTTCGGCCCGGCTCTGGAGGATCATCGTGATGGAGTTGCCGCGCTCGTTGAACTCCACCTGATCCATGAGCTGCCGGATCAGGAAG
>DATHUY010000028.1 GCA_035461765.1 Longimicrobiales bacterium | reverse complement strand
GATCTCCTCACCCGCCTCACCCATCCCGAGGATGATCCCCGACTTGGTCAGCATCGTCGGGTCCATCACCTTCGCCGCACCCAGATAGGAAATGCTCCGCCAGTACCGGCCACCCGGCCGCGCCCACGGATGCAGCCGCTCGACCGTCTCCAGATTGTGGTTCAGGATGTCCGGCCGCGCGTCCACCACCCGCCGCAGCGCCGCCTCATCTCCCTTGAAGTCCGGGATCAGCACCTCTATCGTCATGGACGGGCGCCGCTCGCGGCAGAGTCGGATCGTTTCCGCAAAGATCGCAGATCCGCCATCGGCCAGCTCGTCACGGTTCACGCTCGTGATTACGACGTGTTCCAGCTCCAGCGCCTCCACCGACTCCGCCACCCGCCGCGGCTCGTCCCAGTCCAGCTCCGTCGGCATGCCATGCGCAATCGCGCAGTACTTACACGCGCGCGTGCATACATCGCCCAGGATCAGGAACGTCGCCGTCCCGGCCTCCCAGCACTCGCCGATGTTCGGACAGCCAGCCTCCTCACATACCGAATGCAGGCGCTGGCCCCGCATCAGCTTTTTGAGTCGCAGGTAATTCGACCCGCCCGGCGAGCGCACCTTCAGCCACTCCGGCTTCCGCGCCCCCAGCGGCAGCGCCTCGCCGTCCAGGATCGGCAGCCGCGCCGTCCCCTTCGACTTCACCACCCCGCTGTCCTTGCCGCCCGGCGCATAACCGCGCCGCTCTTCCGTGCTCATGCCCTCTCCCGCCTTCGCGTTCGGCCGCACAATCCGCTCAAACTAGCACCGCTGTCGCACCCCGGCAACGAGACGCATACGGGGGCGTATGGGCCCTCCCCCCTCCTGCTCCATCGCCCATCGACCGGAGCGGCCGCCCAGCGTCGGGAATGGGCACTCCCTCCTGCCCTTCATCAGCCGACCATCGACCGGAGCGCCTCGCGCAGCGTCGGGAACCGGAACTCGTAGCCGCTGTCCAGCAGCTTGCGCGGCACGACGCGAGCGCTGCGGAGCAGCAGATCCTCCGACATGCCGCCGGGCGCCAGCTTCATGGCGAACGAAGGGACCCTGAGAAAGGAGGGCCTTCCGACAACGGCGGCGACGGTATCCGTGAAGCGTGCGTTGGTCACCTGCTCTGGCGCGACGAAGTTGACCGGGCCATTGATCTCCGGTCGTCCGAGCAGGTGCGTGATCGCCGGAGGCACGTCATCGACGGCGATCCAGGGCCAGTACTGCCGGCCGCTGCCGAACGTGGTGCCCAGGCCGAGCCGGTAGAGGGGCAGCAGCACCCCGAGCATGCCGCCGTTGTCGCTGAGAACGTTGCCGAAGCGCATGTGAGCGACGCGGACGCCTGCGTCGCTCGCCGCACGCGTGGAATCCTCCCAGGCAGCGATTATGTCGGCCAGGAATCCGGTGCCTCGCGGGCTGGTCTCGTCGAGCTGCTCGGTATCGGGCCGGTCACCATAGATGTCGAAGGAGGAGGCGGATACGAGTACCCGCGGGGGCTGCGCGAGGCCTGCAAGCGTGCGCGCGAGCAGAGTGGTGCCGCGGACGCGGCTTTCCCGGATCCGGCGCTTTTTCCCCGCTGTCCAGATGCCTGCGATGTTCTCGCCGGCGAGGTGGACGACGACGTCGTGATTCTCGAGGCCGTCGGCATCGATGACGCCCTCCTCCGGGTGCCATACGACGGCACGTTCGGAGGGGGGCAAACCGCCGTAGGAGCGAACGACGCGCGTTACCTCATGGCCGTTCTTCCGGAGGAACCGCGTCAGCACG
>DATHUY010000027.1 GCA_035461765.1 Longimicrobiales bacterium | reverse complement strand
CTCGACATGGAAGAGTCGGCGCAGAAGATGGTCGATGCCCTGCACGACCGGGGTCGCGTCGCCTGATCCGGTGAGCTGATGCAGCTTTTCTCGACACAGTCGGGAGTCGAGGGCCACCTGCACGGTGGCCCTCGTTGTTTTAACCGCGGGCTTTCGCGACGCGGACTGCGCACGATCGTGATGATCGCCGCCGCGGCCGCCACGACAGGCGCGTGCGGTGCCCGCGCGGCGGGGCCCGAGGGGGCGCGGCCGACGGCGGGCGAGCCGTTCTCGCGCCCGCTCGAGATCTACCGCGATCTCGGGTTCATGACCGGGCCCGGCCAGTTCCCCGTCGTTGCGAGCTTCGCCACACTCGCCGGTCCCGCGGACTCGTCGTACGTGATGCTCGGCATGTCGATGCCGAACAGCTCGCTCCGCTTCCAGCGCGGCGACGCGGGCTTCTTCGCCGAGTACCGCATCGATGTGACGTTCATGGATGAGGACTCCGCCGCCGTGAAACGCGTGGAGGCCCGCGAGATCGTCCGGGTACCGACGTTTGCCGAGACCGGGCGCACCGATGAGAGCATCGTGTATCAGCAGGGCATCACGATGCCACCCGGCCACTACATCGTCCGGTTACAGGCGTCCGATGTGAACAGCTCGCGCGGCTTCCGCATGACGGATACGCTCACCGTTCCCGACTATACTGCTGCCGCCTCGGTATCCTCGCCCGTGCTCGTCTATCGTGCCGAAGGACGCAGCAGCCGTGATGCGCTGCCCGATCTCATCACGAATCCGCGACACACCGTGCCATTCGGCGGCAGCTCGCCGCGCGTCTACATCGAAACCTACGGCGCGGCCGCGACGCCGCTCCACGTACGCGTCATCGACTCCGAGGGCAGCATAGTGTGGAGCGCGGCTGCCGCCCTGCGCCAAGGCGACGGCAGCCTTCACTACGGCGTCGTCGAGATCCCCGCGGACGCGCTGCCACTCGGCAGATTCTGGGTCGATGTCAGCAGCGAAGGCGTGATCACCGCACGCACTCCGATCGTGATGACCATCTCCGATCAGTGGATGGTCGCCAACCTCGATGACGTGGTGGAGTTCCTCCGCTATATTGCATATCCCGAGGAGCTCGATTCCCTGCAGATCGGGTCACCAGCCGAGCAGCGCGCGGCATGGGACCGGTTCTGGGAACGCCGCGATCCGCTCGCGATCACGGACGTCAACGAATACCGCGATGCGTTCTTTCAGCGTGTTCGTTACGCGACGGAGGCATTTCGCGAGGCAGGCGGACGACCGGGCTGGAACACGGACCGCGGGGAGGTCTACATTGTTCTCGGTCAACCCGACAATGCCGTCGAGCGATACGTCGGCGACATCGACATGAACCGCGAGCCGAATGCAGAGGAATGGGTCTACGCCTCCGTACCCGGCGGCCGCCTCAACCTTCTGTTCTACGACCGTACCGGATTCGGCCGCTACGAGCTCGTACCATCCTCCGAGGCGGCGTTCCGCAGCGTGGCCGACCGGCTCAAGCAGCGTCGGGAACGCAACTGACCGACCGGCGTCGTGTACCACTGTACGTGCGTTGAACGGGCCCTCGAGGCCACTGGCCCATACCGCTGACCGCGATGGCGGCGCCCGTCCCCGCCGCCGCGAAACCAGTCCATAACGCAGGATTACGACATGGTTTCCCGTCACACTCTGATCTACGCGCTGTTCTTCGCCGTCGCGGGCACCATAGCCGTCCTGGGCCCGCGCGAGACGCACTCGGCTGCGCCCATCGAGGACCACAACGTCCCGGAGGAGGCGCTCGCCGCGCTGCGTGACGGGCGCTTCCTGCGGGCCAGTCTCATCCTGCGCGAGTATCTGGCAGTCAACAACGACACGACGCCATCGGCGATCCTGCTCGCGGCGCGCGCCGAAGCCGGGTGGGGCGACTGGGAGCGCGTGAGCGATCTGCTGGAGGGCCGGAACTGGCTGAGCGGAGTAGCGGCAGGCTTCGGCTGGAACCTGCTGGGCCGCAGCCAGCTGCAGCAGGGGCGGTGGCGGGAGGGGAGCGAATCGCTGGCGCGGTACCTGGCGATCTCGGGGGATGGCGAGACGCGGGAGCAGGGACTGGCGCATCTGCGTCGGGCGGAGGCGCTGACGCAGGAAAGGAAGTACGCCGAGGCGCAGGCGGCATATGACGAGGCGCTGCGGCTGCTGCCGGAAGTGGCCGACTGGATCAATGTCTTCGCCGCATCATCGGCGGCGAGCGGCAGCGATACGGCCGTAGTACGTCGGCGTCTGAGCGGCGGCGATTCCGTCCTGGTGAATGAATGGTCATGGCGCACAATGGCACGCGCGCGACAGAACGCCGGGGACCTGGCGGGTGCACTGACGGAGGCCGAGAAGGCGGCTGCGCGCGTGGGGAGCGATTCACGGCGGGCAGCAGCGTGGACACTGATCGGCAAGCTGCGCCAGGAGCGCGGCAACACCGCGGGTGCGCGCACGGCATTCATCCGCGCCATGAACATTGCGCAGGGATCGTCGTCCGCGATCGAGGCCGCCCGGGCGCTGTCGGAAACGGGCGGCCTGTCGGCGGAGGATCAGCTCCTTGTCGGTCGCGTTTATCTGCGACACGGCAACATAGCTCGCGGGGTGGCGGGCCTGACGGCCTACATGGAAGCCGGACTCGGGACGCCGGCGCAGCGCGCGCAGCTGCGCTACGATCTCGCGAACGCTCAATTCGGCGCGGGCGAGTACCTTGACGCGGAACGGGCGCTGCTGGCCGTCGCGTCATCGACATCGGACCGCCGCGTGGCGAGCGATGCAATGTATACCGCTGCACGCGCCCAGTATCGCGACGGCCGACAGAGCGTCGCACGCGGCACGCTCGCACGCATCGTCAGCGAGTACGCCAATGAGCCGGCAGCGGTGCGGGCCGCCTATCTGACGGCGGATCTCGACCACGATGATGAGAATCTGACAAAGGCCGCCGTCAATTACCGCAAGGCGATCGATCTGGAACCGACGGGCGCGCAGGCTGCCATTGCGCGCATGCGGCTCGGAGGAATCGCCTACGCCGCGGGACGCTACGACGATGCGCTGCGGGAGTTCGATGCGTATCGCGAGACGCACCGCACCGGTCGCACCCGGCAGCAGGCGACGTACTGGAGCGCCCGCGCACTGGATCGCCTCGGGCGCAAGGATGAGGCACGCGCCCGGCTGCTGGAGACGCTCCGTCTCGATCCGTTCTCCTACTACGGCGGACTCGCCGGCGAAGAGCTCGGTGACGACGGCTGGGCCGCGCGACTCGAGCCCTCACCGCCGCAGAACGATCGCTTCACCGAACAGGTCGAGCGTGCGCTCTCACGCGTGGATCTCCTGCGCGAGATCGGCTGGGATGAAGCCGCCACGTTCGAGATGGATCGCGTACGCCGCCACTTCGCTGCGTTCGATGGCGCGCTCTACTCACTCGCCGAGGCACTCAATTCCCGCGGGTTCACCACACAGGGTGTCAACCTCGGATGGGACATCTACCGCCGTGAAGGCGCGTGGAACCTGCGCCTCCTGCGCATCATCTATCCGTTCCCGTTCCAGCACATCGTGATTGCCGAGGCCCGCGAGCGCGACGTCGATCCCTTCCTCGCTGCCGCGCTCATCCGGCAGGAATCCATGTTCAACCCCCGCGCCCGCAGCGCCGTCGGTGCGCTCGGTCTCATGCAGGTGATGCCTGCCACCGGGAAAACGCTGGCCCGGCGCCTCGGCGTCACCCGCTTCAGGGATGATCTGCTCACCCAGCCGGAGCTCAACGTGCACTTCGGCATGGCCTATCTCGCGGATCAGCTGAGCACCTACGGCGACCGTCTCGATGCCGTGCTCGCTGCCTACAACGCCGGCCCGACGCGTGTGACGCGCTGGCGCCGGTTCCCCGAGTACGAGGACCGTCTGCTGTTCGCCGAGCGGATCCCGTACGATGAGACGCGCGACTACGTGCGCATCGTACAGAACAACCGTCGCATCTACACAGCCCTGTATGGTGACGTGCTGGTGGAAGCGATTTCGGAGTCGACACGGTAGCTGGGGCACCGGGTATCGAGCCGAAGCAACAACATTTGTTTAGGCGGGCGTTCCACGCACGGTTGTCACCATTTGCGGCGCGCCACTGCAAGATTTTTCTTGACACCCGCTTGCGCACAGGCCTAGTTTCTCTATCCGTAGCGATGCAGCTGTCGGACTCTCATGAGGAGGCTGGTGCAATGGCCAGGGGGAAGGTGAAGTGGTTCAATGACGCCAAGGGATACGGCTTCATTGAGCAGCCGGACGGGGAGGACGTATTCGTCCACTTCTCTGCGATCTCGATGGAGGGGTTCAAGACGCTCGCTGAAGGCGAGGAGGTCGAGTTCGAGATCAAGCAGACGGACAAGGGATTGCAGGCCGCG
>DATHUY010000026.1 GCA_035461765.1 Longimicrobiales bacterium | reverse complement strand
CAGCGTGTCGCGCACGGGTGGCCGGATCGAGTCCGGCACGGGCAGTACGAGCGTATCGAGACGAATCGTGTCCCGCAGGGGTCCCAGAGTATCCGCGCGGATGCTGTCCGCAGTGGTATCGGGCAGCGGCTCTTCCCGGATGGGCACGCCGAGCGGACGCCTGAACGTGTCCGGCTCCACCTGTGGCTCGCTGAGCTCGGCGGCGCGCGGCAGTCGCGGCACCCCGAGGTAATCTCCTTCACGCGGAGTCCGCTGCGGCTCTTCCGTACCGAAGTGCCGGGTCACCCAGCGGCTGAACCCGCGCCACTGACGGCCGAACCAGCCACCCACTCGTGACAGCAGGCCGCGCTCACGCACCTCCGGCACGCCCTGCGGGCACGCGCTCGCCGGCTCGTCGCCACGTACGAAGAGCTCGGTGCGCGCCTCGCCCCGCTCAGGTTCGCATCCTTCCACAAGCAGCAGCCCGGATTCCGGGTCGACGGGGTGTGGTACGACTGTCGATGGCGTCGGCCAGACGCCGGCCGTCGCGTGCTCGCTCATCACCCGCGCCCAGACGGGCGCGGCCAGGCGACCGCCGGTCGCGTCCTCCACGATCGCGCGCGGCCGGTCGAAGCCGATCCACACGGTCGCCACGTGCGACGTGGTGTAGCCGACGAACCACGCGTCAGCGCCGTCATCCGTCGTCCCGGTCTTTCCCGCCGCGGGACCCGTGAAGCCGGCGCGTCTGACTTCACGGGCCGTCCCGCGCTCGACCGCCTCCTCGAGCATGTCCGTGATAAGAAATGCCACTGCACTGTCCATGACTTCGCGCGGGCGGACCTTCTGCTCCCACACGACCCGGCCATCCGCATCCTCGACACGTGTTACGAAACGCGGCGACACGGCCGTGCCGAGCCGTGCGAATGGCGTGTACGCCGCAGTGAGCTCGAGCGCCGTGACACCCGCCGTTCCGATCGCGATCGACGGCACGGACGGCAGCTCGCTGCGAATGCCCGCGCGACGCGCGAGACGCGTGACAACGTTCAGGCCGACATCCGCAGCGAGACGGATCGTCGGTACGTTCTTCGATCGCACGAGCGCCTCGCGGATCGTGACCGTGCCATCGAACTCGCCGCCCATGTTGTGAGGCTCCCATACCTCACCGCCCGACAGCTCCAGTCGCAGAACACTGTCGGAAACCAGCTGGCTCGGTGCGTAGCCATCCTCGATCGCGGCCGCGAACACGAACGGCTTGAATGCGCTCCCCGCCTGCCGTCGCGCCTGCGTCGCGCGATCGAACCGTGAGTGCGTGAAATCACGACCGCCCACGAGCGCCTGCACATCGCCCGTCGCCGCATCCATCAGCACGAACGCGCCCTGTACGTAATCGATGCCGTTCGCTGGTGGCTCGTCGGTTCGGTAGCGACCCCCGTCGTATTCGCCCAGCGCGCCGCGCTCGATGCGCCGGAGCTGCCGTTCGAGCCGATCTTCGGCTGTGCGCTGCGCCGCGCGCACCAGCGTGGTGTGCACGCGCAGCGTCGACGTGTACACACCCTCGCCGAACCGGTCCTCGAGAACGCGTCGCGTCGCCTCCACGAACCAGGGCGCGGTCACGGCACTGTCGCGGCGGGCCGGTGGCTCCGCGCCCACGCCGAGGCCCGACTTCCGCGCCTCCGCGACATCATCCGGGCTCGCCGCCCCCTGCGCCTCCATCAATGACAGCACGAGGTCACGCCGGTCCCGTGCGCGCTCCCTGAACCGGCGCGGGTTGTAGCGGGTCGGTGACTTCGGCATGGCGGCGAGTAGTGCCGCCTCCCCCAGAGTCAGACGCGACGCGGGCTTGCGAAAGTAGTTGCGGCTCGCCGCCTCGATGCCGTACGAGCCGCCCCCGAAGTAGATATGGTTCAGGTACAGCTCCAGGATCTCATCCTTCTCGTAACGATCCTCGATGTCGCGAGAGACACGCACCTCGAGGATCTTCCTGCGCAGCGTTCGGTTCTGTCCCGGCAACCGCTCCGGCCACACGTTGCGCGCGAGCTGCATGGTGATCGTGCTGAATCCCTGCACGAATCCACCCGCCCGGATGTCGGCGAGTGCCGCACCCACCACGCGCCGGTAGTCGACGCCGTTGTGCTCGTAGAAGCGCTTGTCCTCGACCGCAACAAATGCAGCAGGCACATGATCGGGGAGGGAATCCAGAGAGATGACTGCGTGGTCGATCGGGGCCAGATCGGCGAACTGCGCGCCATCCGAGTCGAGCAGAACGGTCGCACCGCCGGGCTGATAGGAGTTCAGCCGTTCGACGTTCGGGCAGCCGGTGACACCGCAACGCTCCCACAGCAGCCCGAGCACGAGAATGAAGATCGCCGTTCCGGCGAGGACCCCTTCGCGATGGGCGCGCAGCCATTGCCATGGTCGAATGCCGGACCCTGCGATGCGGCCGGCGTCACCGGCGCGTGCGCGACGTCGCCAGAACCGTCGGCGCCCGGGCTCCTCGGCCATGGGTCAGTGCCCGATCTGCG
>DATHUY010000025.1 GCA_035461765.1 Longimicrobiales bacterium | reverse complement strand
CCCCTCCCGGCTGAGCGCGATCGCAACGCCGCGCGCGCCCACTCACGTGACGGCACGTCCATGGGAGCGAAGTGGCACGTCTATCCCGAGCAGGCAGCGGCCGGACTGTGGACGACGCCCAGCGACCTCGCCCGCTTCGCCATCGAGGTCCAGCGCTCCGCGATCGGCGAGTCGAACCGCGTTCTGTCCCGCACGACCGTCCAGGAAATGCTCTCGCCCGTCGGCGTCGGCGATTATGCGGTGGGCTTCGCCATCACGAAGCTCGGCCAGGGGTGGTACTTCGCCCATGGCGGCTCCAACTGGGGGTTCCGCGCGACACTGCTGGCTCACAAGGCAAAGGGGTACGGTCTCGCGATCATGACGAATGCGGATCAGGGCGGCATTGTTGCGAACGAGATCGGTCGCCGCATCCAGATGGCCTACGACTGGGACTCCTTCGCGGACCCGGCGCCGCGCGGTTATCGGCCGGCCGTAGAACGCACCGAGATCACACTCCCGGAACAGACCCTCGCGGACTACGTCGGCGAGTACGATCTGGCGCCCGGGAACAGAATCGTGATCACACTCGAGGACGGCCGCCTGCACGCTCTGCCCTCGGGCCAGTCGAAGCTGCCTCTCTTCGCTGAAGCCGAGGACCGGTTCTTCCTGCGCGCCGTCAACGCGCAGATCTCCTTCACCAGAGCGCAGTCCGGCGAGGTCACGGGTCTGATCCTCCACATGGGTGGCAGGGACCAGTCGGCGCCCCGGATCAGGTGATGATGCTCCAACCGTGGCCCTTCCGACGTCGCAATGTCGAGCCATGTCGGTTCGCGGTCGCAGGTCTGCAACGGAGAAACGATTCACTGCCCCTCGCGGACGCCGCAGCAGGAGGCGCCATGATCCGGTGGTCGGATTGGCGGGAAATCCCCAGAACAGTCGATAAAACCGTGACTTACGCCCGCGTGCAGCCCCCGTACTGGCACCGGACCCGCAGTTGTCATAGGTGGTCGAATGTGCGTCCCAGACCTATGTGGTTGACTCACCGGTCCACCCGGGGGTAATCTGGCCCCAACCCCCAACCCTATCCACGCACCGGCGCTGCGGCAGGTTCCGGCGCAGTGCTGGCCCGGCCTAGGAGAAGCGATGAACGCGACTCCCTCGACTCGCCGTTTCATTCGGCGCGGAGCGATCACTTCAGTTCTTGCAATGCTGTTCGTTACCCTGGGAGGTGCGGCGTACCAGGGGTGGAGCGCGCACGTGGACCGACGCGCGGCTCCTGCGCCAGGTCGGTTTATCGAAGTCAGTGGACGACACGTGCACATCTACTGCACGGGGTCCGGTGCACCGACTGTGGTGCTGCAGGCGGGTGCTACCGGCTTCGCCCAGACCTGGGCATGGGTTCAGGCGTGGCTTTCGGAGAGTACGCGCGTGTGTTCGTACGATCGCGCGGGGCTGGGCTGGAGCGAGGAACCGCCCGCCAGCGCGCACGACGCTGTCTCGATCGCCCGGGACATGCGGACGCTGCTTGCGGACGCCGGTGAAAGGGGCCCTTTCATCCTGATCGGCCATTCGCTCGGCGGGAGTCTGATCCAGGCGTACGCAGGCCTCTATCCTGACGATGTCGTAGCCCTGGGCATGGTAGACCCCTCGCATCCGGATCAGCTGGATCGGTTCGGGCCTGATATCCGCCGCCAGCAGGAACGCTTTCAGTCGATGATTCGCGTGGCGTCCGGACTTGCGCATGTGGGTGTGGTCAGGGCCTTGAATCCATTGGGCCGATTCGCGTCCGGCCTTCCGGAAGACGACTACAGGGCAGCTCGGATGTTCGCGTCCTCGCCACGTCACCTGCGGAACTCACATGCCGAGATGTCGCAGTGGGACTCCACCATGGCAGCCGCGCGGCGTGTAAGCAGTCTCGGTGATCGACCGCTCCTTGTGCTCAGCGCCGGCCAGAACATGGAGGGAATGCCGGAGGGTTTTCTGGACCTCAACTATGAGATGCACGCGGAGCTTGCGGCTCTCTCCGGGCGCGGGAAGCATGTACGGGTCGAGGATGCCGATCACTATTCGATACTGATGGACAGCGCGCATGCCGCCGCAACATCGGCCTTGCTGCTCGAGCTGATTGACGAAGCGCGCCAGTCCCCGATCCGGTGAGCGGACGCGAGAGTAACGCCACGTTTGCTTGTATCGGACCGCCACCCGCAAATCGAGCAGCCGTGCAGGCTCTCCGGCCGACGAGCGTGCTCGTTCCTCCCGGGCCGACGGCGGCGATCCGGCGTGAGCGACTGGGTCAGCTGCTGGCGCCGCCCCTGGCGGGGACGATCATCCTCGTCGCTGCACCTGCCGGCTCTGGCAAGACGACGGCGGTGGCCGACTGGATCCGCGGCCACCATCACCCGTGCGGGTGGATTTCTCTGGACGCGATCGACAACGATGCAGGCGCAGTCGCAACCTCTCTGACGGCGCCTGAGTTGTGGCGACCCGGAACACAACGCAGACTCGGAGGTTGAGCGTGCAGCAGGCTCACCCTCTTGGTTCTGCCCGCGATTCGTTGTACTCCTGTGGCTCCAAGGACCGATCCAGGCGGACTTCCCGTGTTCCACATCCCGGAGGACTCCGCGCGTGAGCGAAACAATTTCGCCGTCCAGGTCCGCCGGCGCGCGAGTCCCGCGTGCCGCACGGGGACGTCCCGTGTTGGCCGTGGGTCTGGCCTTCGCGCTGTATTACTGCATCCAGTGGCTGACCTCCGTGCTGGCGGTCCACCCCCATCTCCCCCTTTCCGATGAGATCCGAGCGGGGGGCTGGGTTCAGGCCTTTGATCACCACCTGTGGCAAATGGTGCTCGCACTCGGCGCGATCGCGCTGCTCGGTGGGGCACGATGGAAGGAGTGGGGCCTGAACCTCAGACACTACGATGAGTCAGGGAGGATCATTGGACGTTTCGTTATGGCCTACGGGCTCTACTTCATCGGGATTGGATTCCTCGTTCAGCTTCTCTTCGTCCGCGCCCCCGCTCCGGACCATCCTCTGACCCCGCAGAACGTCGCCGGGCATCTGGCGTTCGCGTTTCTGTTCGTCGGTGTGTCAGAGGAAATCCTGTTCCGGGGTCTGATCCATACCTACCTGGCTCGCCACTGGACCCGCGTCCGGCGCTGGAGAGGCATCGACATGCCGGATGCCGGCGTCATTGCGGCTTTCGTGTTCACGGTCGCGCACGTCGGCTTTCGCCTCGCGCCGCTCGAGATCACGCATCTCTACTGGCCGCAGATCGCGATGGCCTTCGTGCTGGGCCTGTTCTACTCGTGGGCCTACCACCGAACCGGGAGCCTGCTGGCGCCAATCCTCACCCACAACTTCTCTGATGGATCTCTATGGGTGAGCGAATACCTGCTCATATGGCTGAAGGGCTGAGGCACGCCGAGGGGCCGTCACACCGACATGATCGCAGACCTCATGCAGCCGGGGGCGTCCCGGACAGGCATGCCGATGAGGCAGAAATAGGAGCAACGTTGAACGACGACGCCCTCCGGACGTAAAACCGCCCTAAATCGCTGCAACTACGACTTACGGCTTTGTGGTCGCAGTAGGACGTCATGCTTCGCCGATGATGCCGTGTGATTGCCGGAAGGTCCGGTTTTCCCGACTCAGTGCTGGCGCGGCCTCCGAAAACCTCGAATTTTTGCGGCCCCGCCCTTTCGGTCGTAGTCGGTCCGTACATCCGCGGTACCTACCGCCATATGTCCGCGTCCTTCCGCCTGGGGCGACATTCGCATCAGGTGAGACTCCGGCGACTTCCCCGGAGAGACGCGTACCACCCCGTTTCCCGCAATTTCAATCCGGCCGCCGAAGCGACTCGTGCGCCCGGACGACCAGCCACCTGCCGCGCCGCGTCTCGAAGACCAGCGTCAGGACGCCCTCGATATCGGTCGTCGCACCCGCGGTATCGACCATGACCTCTCGTACGCCGAACGTCACCGCCGCGGCAGCCGGGCCCAGAACCTCCACCTCGGGGTCGAGCACCTCGAACGTGGACTCCCGCAGCGATGCCAGTGTTTCCCGGACGACGGTCTCAAACTCCTGCCTCTCGAGCCGCCGGCCGTCGAAGTAGAAGATCAGGTCGTCGCTGAAATGGGCGAGGTATGCCTCCGGATCCAGCCGTTTCCATGCGGCGGCCAGCTCGCGAGTCCGGGCGAGGATTATGTTCGCGACGATGGAATCAGCGGGGGTGCCCAGCGACTCGTGTACGCGGGCGATCTTCCATTCCCCGTCGAGTCTCTGATAGATGAACGTGAGGCCGGTCGGCAGCTCCAGCCTCTCGCCCGCTGGACCGGTGGCCGCCTGGAGTGCCAGGAAGCTGGCTACCGCGGCGTTCGGCCCGAGGATCTGGACATCGGGATCGGAGAGGACGCGGTAGCCGGGCTCCTGCAGCACCGACATCAGGCCTCGAACCATCTGCTCGACCCCCTCCCGTTCCAGCGATTTGTCCCCGTAATACCAGTGGATGTCCTCCGCCAGTAGTGCGAGCCACGACTCGGGGTTCAGCTGGTTCCAGAGCACCATGCTCTCCACAGCCCGCTCACGAATCGAGTCAGCCAGCAAGGGCGCGTGGGAGGATGTGGAGCCGCGATCTGTAGCGACAATGGCGGAAGGCGCCGATGCGCACGCGATTGCAGCGAGGGAGCAAAGAGCGAGGGCTGCGGCACAAAACTTCTTGAGCATGGAGAGTCTCCGGCAGAAGCGATCCGGCATGTGAGCTGACAGGCGGTGGCGTCCGACTACGATGTCCCGATCGAACCTCAGGCACAACAGGCAGCGCTCACGCCGCGTGGCTCGGCGTTGATCCCCACGAACCGCTCTACGGCACAGTCCAGGAAAAGAACCTTCAGCGATGATGCAGGCCGATCCCCGGACGTACCCGCCCTTTCTCGCCAATCCTGACTCCGGGCAGTCTCTGCACCTCCATGAATCGCCACCTTCGCCGACTCCGTCGTGGGGAGTCCGCTGGGTGGGCGCTCTCAACTCCTCCGCAACCGGTCGCAGGAGCGGCCGATGCCCTCAGCCGTCGCGGAGGAAGTCTGCCGCATGGCGCACGCGGTCGAAGTCTGCCGACTCCGATGCCTGCCGCATCAGACGCCGATAGTAGGTCCGCGCAGTATCGGTGTCGCCTAGAGCCTCGGCGGCACGGCCGGCTCCGTAGAGACTGTTGAGCCGGTTGGGCGACCTCTCGAGCGCATTCTCGTAGGCGATCAACGCCTCCGCGTGCTGCCCGACCTCCATCTGCATATCGCCGTACAGCTCCGCCGCGGGCAACACGTTTCCGGGCGACACCCCGTGCTTCTCGTTGCCCTCCTCAAGGTAGGCGGCCTCCCTCATCCGTTGCAGACCTTCCTGCGAATCGCCGCCCTCGAAAAGTATCCACGCTTCCAGCGCCAGCTCCTGGATCCGCACCTGGGTCCCCCAGTCGAACGGGTCGGCGACTTCCGCCGCGCGCTCGCGCAGCCGCGACAGCTGCGTCAGCGCCGCTTCGGCCGCATCCACATCGCCGGAACGTGCAGCTCCGAGGCCCGCGGCGAAGGTGGGGATGGCCTCGAGGTGGGGGAAGCGATCCCAGGGAATCGACACGGACGGTCGCGGTGCGAGGCGACTCGCCTCAACCCACGCTTGACGCTCCAGTGCCAGGCGCGCGGGAACGGCGGCGAGGGTGTAGGCAGCTGCCGGATGCAGCGGCTGCGGCAGATCCCCCTCCAGCTCCCGGAGCTGGTCGTGCAGGGCGCGGGCGGATGCACTCTCGCCTCGCTGGAGCAGGGCATATACCAGGTAATCCGCCGCGTGGAAGAAATTGGGAAGGGAGAGGCCGTCGAGCGGGGGCCGCAGGGACGCCTCGGTTGCCCGGCCGTTGTAAGCGACGGACTCCTCCCACGCCCCGAGTCTCGTGAAGATATGCGAGGTCATGTGCAGCGCGTGCGCGTTCTCCGGGATTACCTCGCCATAGGCCCGGGCCGCCGGCTCACCCCGCTCCGCCAACTCGGGCAGGTCGAACGCGTGGATGGTGTAGTGGAGCGCTCCCGGATGGCGCGGCACCATCCGGAGCACCTCCTGCGCCATCTCTCCGGCCCGTTCGTGCAGCTCCATCATGTCGGCGCTTCCCTGCGCCGCTACCAGCAGGGAAAGGGCGTGGAAGAGCCGGATCTCCGGATCGCCAGGGAACCGCCGCGCGGCCTCCTCCCAGCCCACGCGGAACGCCTCGAGTCGCTGGGCCTCGGTCCGCTCGGGCGCGTCGCGGTAGTATTCGTGTACGGCGCCCAGGAGCGCCGCCTCAAACGCCGTGGGAGCCCTGCGAGAGTTGGCCGTGGCAAGAATCCGCGAGCCCGCCGCCAGATCCTCGTCCGTCGGCCGGTCTGGCCACAGCGGATGGATGTAGCTCATGGCGGCGCCCCAGTATCCAAGGAGGCAGTCCGGATCGGTCACGACGGCCTCGGTGAATCGGGCCCTCGCCCCTTCGTAGGTCATGTTGTGCAGGAGCGCGAGCCCCACCCGGAGCAACTCCGACGCGGGTGTGCTACAGGGAACTGGCCGGAGCGCCACCTCGCCCAGGGGGTTGCCCTCCTCGTCGGAGACGGCCAGCGCGGTCTGGGCGGTTGCGGCCATCGGTACCGCCGGGAGGATCGTCGCGAGGATGAGGCAGGCGTACCTCCAGGCGTGGCTCGAAGTCCTTTCTGGCCCAGGCGTTCGCCCCCTGGCTTCTTTGAGCAGGGACGGGTTCAATCCAATCCTGAAGTGGCCCAGGGCGGAGAACTCGGTTCCTGACATGAGTGAACCTCCTCCGTTGTGCAAGTTGCGCGAAAGCTGCCGCGAAGATTATTCCTGGTCCTCAGATGTCCGTCTAGCGCGTGGTTCAGCGCGAGCTGCGCATACGCAGCGGGCAGCTTCGGGTTGATCTCCAGGGCCTGAGCCAGCAGGGCGTTGGATGCCTCGTACTCGCGGGCCAGGAACAGGACCCACGCGGCGCGGAAGGCCAGGCCATGCGAAACCGGGTCCAGCTCGAGCGCGCGCTGCGCCTGACGACGTGCTTCGGGGAGCCTGTCCATGCCGGCAAGCAGCACGGAGTACCAGGCGCGCGCGGTTACGTGGCCGGGGTTCAGTTCCAGCGCGCGTCGCAGTTCACGGTCGGCCCCGGGGAGTTTGCGCTGCCACCAGAGTGAGATCGCGAGCGACGTGTGCGCGACGTCCGGTTCCGGCCCGGCGTCCAGCTCCTCCCGCAGCCAGACGGTATGCACCCGACCGTGCCGGATGGCACCCGCCCGATCTCCCGCCGCCTCGAGCGACTCCATGAGTCGCAGGGCGACGCGGGAATTGCCCGGCGCCGCGGCCGCCAGGCGTCGCCACCAGCCGGCAGCCGCAACAGCATCCCCGGCTGCCGCCGCCTGCTCCGCGACGACGTCGCCGTACAGGTCAGGCTGAAGCCGGATGGTCGCCCGACCAACGTGGTGAATATCAAGGACGCATCGAACATGGCCGTCATGCGCTTCACGGTGCAGCCGAACGTCCGCTTCCCCTGGCACTCGCACCCCGGCCTGGTGCTCGTGAGCGTGGTGCAGGGCGAGATGGTGTTCATTTATGCTGGAGCGGCGCTACGACTCCGGCGAGGCGTTCGTGGACCCCGGCTTCGGCACCATCCACTATGCGTACAACCCGACGGGCGGCGAGACCGTGCTGGTCGCCACGTTCCTGGGCGTCCCGGCGGGCGTGCCGCTCACCAACGCGGTGCCGCAGGCGGAGGGCGACGCACTGGACCTGAAATGCGATGTGCCGACGGATCTCATTCGCTGAACACACCGCTCACGCGCCACTCTCGCCGGAGGTGAGCATGTACCGGACCGGGCTCATCCTCGTCGTGGCGGGCTCTTAGTGGAAGCCGTCCGGGTCGCGACGGGCACACGACCCACGAACAAACGCCGTAAGTCGTTGAAATAACAACGACTTACGGCGTTCATGGTCGCAGTAGGACTCGAACCTACGACCTCACGGATGTGAACCGTGCGCTCTAACCAGCTGAGCTATGCGACCGACGGAGAGCGCACCTCGCTCCCCTTCCAGAAATACCCCCACGGGGAATCGAACCCCGGTTTTCGCGCTGAGAACGCGACGTCCTGGGCCACTAGACGATGGGGGCCAAGACACCCGCCGCATGCCTCCGGCGAGCCGTTAAATCTACCAATACCGCAGGTCGGGTCAACCCCTGCCCCTGCCTGGGCGGCTGCGTTGCACGGCCGCATCGTCGCGAGTGCACTCCCGTGGTGTACGCGCGACATGCGTCACGGCTATCTGCTTGCGCTCCCACTACTTGACGCTGCCCGCGCGGCGGCCCATCTATTGTATACGCTTTCTGGCGTAATCCAATCCTCGTTTCCACAACACGCAACGTTCCCGGACGCATCCGGCATCCGCGCCGGCATCTTCCGGGCTGGCCGCGAAGGAGCGAGCCATCCGCCGACCGACTTTCGAGTTCGGACGCTGCCGGAGCCTGCTGTTTCTGTCTCTGGTTCCCGCGTTCCTGCTCACACTGGAGAGCACCCGGGTCGAAGCACAGCAGCCGCAGCGCAGACCGGCCCCCTGGAGTGGCAGCGCCACCCCGCCGGTCTCGATCATCGGCCTCGACGATGCCCGCCCGTTCATGCCGCTGGAGCTGAGCCGCGCCTGGCTCGGCAAGGTGGAGTCGGTGCGCGTGCGCCGTGACCAGCTGGCGGCGGAAGGCCGGCTGTACGGCAGATCCCCCGAAGCGCTCGCGCAGCAGGGCGCTGCGCTCAGCGGCCGCCTGCGCATCCCGGTCATCCCAGTCCATTACGCGGACGTCGCGATCCCCTTCCATGTACAGGATCTCGATCGGCGCCTGTTCGGTGAGAGCCGCGGCGACACGGTCTCGTTCTCCGACTACTGGACGGAGGTCTCTGGCGGGCTGCTGGAGGCAGACGGCGTGGTGGCGCCGTGGGTGACGCTGTCGAAGCCGGCGCGTCACTACCTGTCGCCCGAGGAGCATGCGTGGTCGAGCTTCGGCCGCATCAACGAGCTGCGCGAGGAGGCGCTCACCGCGACGCTCGGCCGGATCGACTTCGCGCAGTTCGACAATGACGGACCGGACGGTGTGCCGGACTCCGGCGACGACGACGGCTTCGTGGACTTCGTCGCGATCGTGTACGCCGTCACGTGCCCGGGCGACGGTCGCGCGGGCGGCATCTGGCCCCACCGTGCCGCGATGCCGCCGTTCACGACACGGTCGATCGGCGCGAGTGGTGAGCCGATCCGCATTGCTGACTACGTGGTGCTGCCCGTGCTGGATCCGACGACGTGCGGACCGATGCGCATCGGCGTGCTCGCGCATGAGACCGGCCACGCTCTCGGACTGCCCGACCTCTACGACTACGATGGCTCATCGCAGGGGATCGGCGCGTGGGGCCTCATGGGCACCGGCAGCCACGCGACCGAGCATTCGCCGGCGCATCCCGGCGCCTGGGAGAAGGAGCAGCTCGGCTGGGTCACGGTCGAGTCGGTGAGCGACACCGATTCCACCATAGCACTTCCACCCGTGCAGAGGAGCCGCACGGTCTATCGGGTCCAGGGCAGCGGCGGCGAGTACCTGCTGCTCGAGAACCGGCAACGCATCGGTTCCGATCAGTTCCTCGCGGGTGAGGGGCTGCTCGTGTGGAGCATCGATCCGGAGCGCGCGGAGCTCGGTGCGTGGAACAGCGACGAGCGTCGCTCGGCGGTCGGCATCCTCGAGGCCGACGGCGAAGGCGATCTCGCACGCGGTCGTCGCGCGGACGCGGGCGATACCTACCCGGGCCGCACCGGCAGGAAAGGTTTCACAACGCCGCTGGCCGGCGGCGTGCGCCTGACGGACATCACCGTCGAAGACCAGGTGCTGACAGCGAGCCTCGCCACGGGCGTCCATCACCGCGCGCTCGTCGCATCGCCGGAGGTGCTCCGCATCACTGCACTCGCGGGCAGCAGTCCAGTGCATCAGCGCATCAGCGTACGGTCCACTGCCGACGCCGTCGAGTGGACACCCGTCGCCACTGCCGGCTGGCTCGAGATGCAGCGCGATGACGATGCGCTCGTGATCACTGCGGATCCTGATGGTCTCGTGGCCGGCACGTATACCGAGACGATCGACATCCGCGACGCGGGCCGCAACACACTGGCGCGCGTGATCGTCAGCTTCTACGTGGCTGCGCCCGGCGTCGGTCAGATCATTGCCACGGAGCTGCCGTGGAGCTGGGGCGTCGCAGTGAACAACGGTCGCATCCTCCAGGCGAGTTACGGCTGGGACCAGCTCGGGCTGCGGCCGCGCCCGCGCGTGCTCTCGCAGTCGGAAGGTTCATCGCATCCGCAGACGCTCGCGCGCCTCGCCGCGGACGCGCTCTACGCGCCGATCGTCGATCACCGTGATGGCGCGACGTTCGTGCTCGCACGCGCACGCGATGGCAATTACCTCTACGCACTGCGCGGCGATGGCGAGGCACAGATCATCGCATCGCGCATCGGCGATGACCCGGCGTACGGTGCGGCCGTGCTGCCCGATGGCAGCATCGCGGTCGCGGAATGGAACGGCACGATCAGTCACGTGCAGCGCGATGGCACCGTGCACGAGTGGATGAACGTCGGCTACAACATCTACCAGATCGCGTCGGACGATTCTGGCAACGTGTTCGCGGCGACGTACGGCGGTGATGTGCTGCGGGTATCCGCGGATGGCGATCGCCGGCTGATTGCGACCGGTTTCGGTCCGGGCCGGCTCGTCGCCGTTGCGACGACACCGTCGGGCGCAGTGCTCGCCGCGGAGCGTGGCGGCCAGGGCCGCATCCTGCGCATCGATCCCGACGGCACGAGTGAGGTTGTGTACTGGAGCCCGGGCGCTCGCTTCTATGGTCTGGCCGTGGACGACGGCTTCCTGTTCGCGCTCGATCTTACGTATCGCCAGCTGCTGCGCATCCCGCTCCCCACGACGCGCGCGGTGTTCGCGCGCACGGACTGAGTCGCACGCGCTCGGATACTAGCGCATGTAGAGCAGGAACAGCGCGCCCACCGCCCAGCAGTAGTACGCGAACGTGTAGAAGTTCTGCCGCTTCAGCAGCGCCACGAAGAGACTGATCGCAAGGATGCCGGCAACGCCGGCCGCGATCCCGCCGACGAGCAGCGGTACCACGCCCACGCCCATCCCTTCCGTACCGACGTCGGGCAGCTTGAGCACGGCCGCGCCGAGGATCGCCGGGATCGACATCAGGAACGAGAACTCCGCCGCGGCGACGGGATCGATGCGCCGCCACATGCCGGTGAGCACCGTGCTGCCCGAGCGCGAGATACCGGGCAGTATCGCAACGGACTGCGCGATGCCCATCAGCAGAGCGCCGCCCCACGTGGGCTCCTGCCGCCATTCCGTTGACGCGGTGGCACGCGCCACGGCCATGATCGTCGCCTCGACGGCGAGCACGGCGAGGAACGGCACGATCGTCCCGGCCAGCAGGGATATGACTGCGGCAACGAGGATCGGCATCCAGTCGATCGGAAATGGACGACGTCCCTCCGCGCGCACCCAGCGGCTGCTCCACACGAAGCTGCCCGTGACGAGGATCATGGTCCCCGCGAACACGGGATCATCGAAGCGCGCCTCGAACCAGTCCTCGAGCGTGAAGCCGACGATCGCGGCGGGTATCGTCGCAAGCACGAGCTTCATGACGTACGGCCAGGTGCTCTCTTCCTCCAGCCCGCAGCACCCGCGGATCAGCGTCCAGATGCGCAGCCGGTAGACGAACAGCACCGACACGAGCGTCGCGACGTGCACCGCGACCTCGAAGAGGATACCGGGTATCTCGAGACCCAGCACTGCACCACCCATGACGAGGTGCCCCGAGCTCGACACCGGAAAGAATTCCGTGAGCCCCTGGATCACCCCGAGCACCGCCGCTTCCCACCAGCTCATCTGCTGTCTCCCGTTTCCTGCAGGCGCGAAACGACACTCCACGCGAGGAGCGGCACCATGATCTCGTGATGTCCCGTGATCTGGTAGCCCTTCCCGCCGCCCGTCCGTACGGGCCGTTCCACGACGTTCACCCGTGGCCGGTAGTGCCGGATCATGTCGAAGTCCGCGGCCGTGAATGCACGAGGCGCGCCGTCGTGAACGTTGCGCGAGATGGTGAGCGCCTTGAGGAAGACCTCGGGCATGATGACGGCCGAGCCGACATTCAGCACCACACCTCCCTCAAGCCGGGGCAGATGGCCGGCGAGACGCCGGAAATCGGTCATGCTCGTCGCGCCGATCGCGGCGCCATCCGCGGCGGGATGCTGGTGGATGATCTCGGCGCCGATCGCGGCGTGGGCCGTGAAGCCGACGCCGAGCCGGCGCGCGTTCAGCAGCAGCGAGAGCTCGGGGTTGGCGAGAGTGGGCGCTTCCTCGAGCGCGATCGCGAGCGATTCGGCCATGCCGAGACGCCGCTCGTGGCCACGGCGGATCGCCTCGTTCATCTCGCGGCCCGTCTCCTCCGCCATCCCGAAGCTGCCATCCTTCAGCCCGGCCTCAACGTCCTCGCTCGTGCCGCCCCAGCGCGTGACTTCATAGTCGTGGATGACGGCCGAGCCGTTCGTCGCGAAGTGAGTGATCACGCCGCGCCGCGCCAGGTCGAGCAGCACGGGCGCGAGCCCGGTCTTCACGACGTGCCCGCCCAGCATGCACACGACCCCGCGCTTGTGCCGCGCGGCATCGACCAGTGCGTCGACGACGGCCAGGAAGCTGCGCGCCTCGAGTATGTGCGGGAGTGACGTCAGAAATGCTGCGAAATCGGTACGGTCGCCAGGCGGCTGCGCGAAGTCCGTCGCGCTCACCTTGTTCGGCCGAAGCGACAACGGCACCGTCCGGATCTGACTCGGATCGATGCCGTCGCTCACGTTCGTTCGGTCGCGCCCGGGACTCAGCGGCCGGCGCCGGCCAGCGCCTCGCCCGGCGCGTACCGCTCCAGCTGCAGCTGCAGCGTGCCGATCGACATTCTCGTCTTCAGCAGCACGATCATGCGGCGGTCGTCATCGGTGAAATACACTTCGGCGCGGCCGCCGTCGCTGAACAGTCCGCTCGTTCGGATCAACGGCTGCACCACGATCGTGTTGAACGTGCCTGCGGGCACCTTGACCGTCTCGCGGCGCAGCACCTTCAGCACCACCGGATTGCCGGACTCCTTGAAGTAGCGCTGAAACTCGTATGTCTTGCCGACCTCGAACGGAAGCGTGCGCGCCCAGTAGAGGAACGACACATCGTCGAGCGGGCGGTCCGACGCCAGTTCGCCCGAATCGACCTTCTCGACGCGGCGCCATACCCTGTCCGCCGGATAGAAGTCCAGCGTGCGCAGCCGCTCGTACGTCGTCTGGTTGAGGTCCTGCCTGAAGCGATGCGAATACAACTGGCCGACATCCAGCCACGACTCCTGCAGGTCGTCCATGCCGAACCCGAGCGCTCCGCCCTTCATGCGGAAGCTGAGATGGTACGCCTGGTGGCCGCGAATGTCCTCCACCGCCACGACCTCGGTGGACGCGCTGCCGCGCTTGCCGAGGATGCCGTACGTGATGCGGTAGTCCAGTCGCTCGCCGGGGCCGAACGGGACCTGCGCAACTGCATCCCGCGGCGCTGGCGGCGACGCGTGATTCTGGGCTTCGACTCCCGGCGACACAGCCGCCAGGAGCAGAACAGTTGCGATGATCCTCATGCTCACTCCTTCACTCGTTCTCTGCGCGTGCGACAGGCTCCGGCGCCGTCCGCTCGGACGCACCAGCCGATTCGGCACGCGGCCGATCCGCGGCGCCTGACGGACGTTCCGTCGCGGCCTCGCCTGACACGTCGGGTGACCCGCCCTCGCTGCCGCCCGTCGCTGCATCAACTTCACCGTCCACGGCGCCCTCGGGACGCGGCTTCCGGCGTCCCCGGCCGCCCCGCCGCCCGCCGCGCCGGCGCCGTTTCTTCGGGCCGTTCGCGGACTCACCGTCGGGGCCACCCTCCGGACCGGCCGAGTCACTCTCCCGCCCGCCCGACGAGTTCCCGGCGTCACCGGCCGGCGTCTCCGGACCGGACCCTCGCACACGCGCGGGCTCGTCATCGCTGCCGGACTCCGGCCCACCTTCCTGCGTCGTGGTCTGATCCTGCGCGCTCCCCGAGCGTCCCTGCCCGCCGCGCTTGCGACGGCGGCGCTTCCGCTTCGGCGGTGCGGCGGCGTCCGGGCTGACGGCGCCCTCCACCGCCTGGTCCGCGTGCACTTTGTGTTCTTCCGGCGCAGCCGCGACGGCCGGGTCCCGCGGCTGGCGACGCCTGCCCTCCGCCTGCCGTGAGCGCGGCTGGGCGCGCCCCTCGTCGCTCTTCTCTCTCGTTCGACCTTCCGCCTGCGGCGTGCGCTCGCGGCGC
>DATHUY010000024.1 GCA_035461765.1 Longimicrobiales bacterium | reverse complement strand
GAGCGGCTGCATCCGTGGGCGCGGCCGGGTGGCCGGTACTGGCGGAGCATTTCCTATCTGGGTGCGGCGAAGGTGATGGACCCGACGATGCTGACCAAGTCGGGGATCATCCTCGGGATGGGTGAGGCGGGTGAGGAGATCCGGCAGGCATTGGAGGATCTCAGGAAGGCGGCGGTGGACATTGTGACGATCGGCCAGTACCTGAGGCCGACCGTTCATCACGCGCCGGTCGCACGCTGGGTGACGCCGGCGGAGTTCGCGGAGTGGAAGCAGATCGGCGAGGAGGAGATTGGTTTCCGCCATGTGGAGTCTGGCGCTCTCGTGCGGTCCAGCTATCACGCGGAGAAGCAGGCGCGGACGGTGACGGCGGGCGGTGTGGGTGAGATCACGAACATACTGGAAGCGGACGTGCCGGCCCCGGCGGAAGTGATGGGGCAGCCGCAGGCGCTCGTGCAGATCGAACGACTGGAGCGCGCCGCCGGCTGAGACGTCGCGGTGCAACAGCAGTGCAGATTCCCGTTCATGGCGGATCGAGGTCGTGAGCGGGAATACGTACATTCGGCCGGAAGATTCGAAGGAACAAGGAGACGTGATGGCAAAGACGAAGTCGGCCGCGGCGCGGAACAAGGACGAGCGGCCGTCGCGTAACGGGCAGACGGCAGAGTCGGAGCCCGTTAAGCAGGAGGCCGCCCGTCGCGACGACGGAGAGGGTCTGGACGGTCTGAGCCCCGAGCGGCTGCATGAGATGCTGTACCAGATGCTGCTCGGCCGCCGGTTCGAGGAGAAGACGGCGGAAGCGTACGCGATCGGGAAGATCGGCGGCTTCTGCCATCTCTACATCGGGCAGGAGGCAGTGACGGTCGGCGCGTTCGAGCCGCTGCGCAAAGAGGACTACGTGATCAGCGCGTACCGTGAGCACGTGCAGGCCCTGGTAAAGGGGATCCCGCCGCGCGCGGTCATGGCCGAGCTGTATGGCAGGAAGGATGGCTGCTCGGGCGGAAAGGGCGGCTCGATGCACCTGTACAGCGCCGAGCACAATTTCATGGGCGGCTGGGGGATCGTGGGCGGGCAGGTCCCTCTGGGCACAGGCTATGGCTGGGCGATCAAATACCGCGGCGAGGACAAGGTGGCGCTGTGCTTCATGGGCGAAGCGGCGGTCAACCAGGGCGCGTTCCATGAGTCGCTGAACATGGCTGCGCTGTGGAAGCTGCCGGTGATCTTCATCGTGGAGAACAACCGGTTCGGGATGGGCACGGCGTGGGAGCGTGCGTCATCGCTGTACGACATAAGTCAGAAGGCGAGTGCGTACGACATGCCGGCTGCGGTGGCGGACGGCATGGATGTGCTGAACATGCGGAAGGTCGTGAAGGAGGCAGTAGATCGCGCACGTTCGGAGAAGACACCGACGCTGGTCGAGGCCCGCTGCTACCGCTTCATGGGTCACTCGATGTCGGATCCCGTGCATGGTGTCTACCGCACGAAGGAAGAGGTCGAGGAGCACAAGGAGCTCGATCCGATCCGCCGCTTCATCGATCAGCTGAAGGAAGCATCACTGCTGACGGAGGAGGAGCTGCAGGCGATCGATGCGCGCGTACACTCCGAGGTGGATGACGCCGCCGAGTTCGCCGAGAACTCGCCTGAGCCGACGGAGGAAGAACTGTATCGGAACGTATATGCGTCCGAGGATGTCGCCGGCCGGTTGTACTTCGACGGCCGCAGGTAGGTTGCAGGGGGAGGGGCGGCGTGGATCAGCTCTTTTGTACGCAGAGCCGCAGAGCCGCAGAGCCGCGGAGTCGCGGTTGGTTCGGGTTCCGGGGGTGATTCTGGTTCGCGGCGGGGCAGGCTTCATCTGTTGTTGTAAATGACAGAAAATAGGAAGTCGGGATATGTGATGAAGGTGGCGCGACGGACTGGAGCACCTGCGACTCTGAGTCTCGGCGGCTCTGCGTGAGATGAGCGAACAGAGCTGTCAGTGTCAGCATGTGCGCAAATATCGAGGGCGCAATAAGGGCAGGAAATGGCAACGATAACGTACCGTGAGGCGCTGAACCAGGCGCTCGCCGAAGAGATGGAGCGCGACGAGGACGTCTTCCTGATGGGGGAGGAAGTCGGCCTGTACAATGGCGCATACAAGGTGTCGAAGGGCCTGATGGATCGGTTCGGCGAGCTGCGTGTCGTCGACACTCCGATCACCGAGCTCGGCTTTGCCGGAGTCGGCGTCGGTGCGGCCATGGTGGGGCTGCGTCCGGTCATCGAGTTCATGACGCACAACTTCGCTATCCTGGCGTGGGACCAGGTCATCAACAGCGCGGCCAAGCTGCATTACATGAGCGCGGGCCAGTTCCGCTGCCCGATCGTATTCCGCGGACCGAGCGGCGCTGCGTTGCAGCTCTCGGCGCAGCATTCGCAGGCGCTCGAGTCGTCGTACTCGCATTTCCCGGGTCTGAAGGTATGCACTCCGGCGACGCCGGCCGATGCGAAGGGGCTGCTGAAAGCCGCGATTCGCGATGATGACCCCGTCGTGTTCATGGAAGGTGAGCTGCTGTACGCCATGAAGGGCGAGGTGCCGGATGACGACGACTTCGTGGTGCCGCTGGGCGTCGCGGACGTGAAGCGCGAGGGTGGCGACGTCAGCATCATCACGCATGGCAAAATGGTGCACGTCTGTCTCCAGGCTGCGCAGCAGATGGAGAAGGATGGGATCAGCGCGGAGGTGGTGGACCTGCGGTCGCTGCGCCCGCTCGACGTCGAGGCCATACTGCGGAGCGTGCACAAGACCAATCGTGTCGTCTACGTGGAAGAAGGCTGGCCGTACGTCGGGATCGGTGCGCAGATCGTGGACATCATCCAGGACGAGGCGTTCGACTATCTGGACGCCCCGGTCGGTCGCGTGACGCAGGCGGACATTCCAATGCCGTACGCGAAGCAGCTCGAGAAGATGGCGAAGCCGTCGGCGGAGCGGGTGATCGCGGCGTGCGAGCGGGTGCTGTACAGAGGCGAGTGAGGGATCGGAGAGAAACGGACTTTGTTCACCACAGAGCACACAGAGCACACAGAGGACGGATCTGTTGTTGCAACGGATCCAACGTACAGGGACGGCGGCTGCAATGAGTCGGTAGCGATGTATCGACGGATGCAGTTAGTCCGTTTGCTCTGTGTGCTCAGTGGTGAATGTGCCGTTCTCCGCGGGCTCGAAATAAGGGGATAAGAGATGGCAACGAAAGTCCACATGGAGGCGCTGTCCCCGACGATGGAGGAGGGGCAGCTCGTCAAGTGGCTGAAGAGCGAGGGCGACGCCATCAGCGAGGGCGATGTCCTGGCCGAGATCGAGACCGACAAGGCGACGATGGAGCTGGTGGCGCGCGGCAGCGGTGTGCTGCAGAACGTCACGCTGAAAGAGGGGCAGACAGCGCCGGTCGGTGAAGTGATCGCGGTCATCGCCGGTGAGGGCGAGGAGGTCGCCGCGCCGGAGTCGGGCGGTGAGGCGGCCGCGCCGGATGAGAAGGCGGCTGCGCCGGAAGGGAAGGCGGCTCCGCAGGAAGAAGCGGAGGAGAAGGCCGCTCCGAAGAAGGCTGAGGAGAAGACCGGGTCTGCGCCGGAGCGCGGCAGTGAGGCGCCCGGTCGGCCGGAGGCGGAAGCGGAGCAGACGCCGGCAGCGGAAGGCACGGGCTCGCGCGCAACCGCAGAGGGTGCTGAGCCGCAGGAGGCGCGGGGCGCAACGTCTGCCACGGCCGCGGCCGCAGCGTCGCGTTCCGGTGGTGGCGGTGGGAATGGGCGTGACGCGCGCGTGAAGGCATCGCCACTGGCGCGACGGCTGGCGGAAGAGGCGGGTGTGGAGCTGTCGAGCGTGGAGGGTACCGGGCCGGGCGGCCGCATCACGAAGCGCGACATCGAAGCCGCCTCGGCGGGTGGCGCAGCGGCGCCGGCAACACGTGAGGAGGCTGCGGCGGCCACACCGTCGGTCTCGCGCGGCCCGGACTCGGAGGAGGTGCCGGTCACGCAGATGCGGAAGGCCATCGCGAAGCGGCTGGTGCAGTCGATCGGACCGGTGCCGACGTTCTACCTGACGATCGAGTGCGACATGACACGCATGATGGAGCTGCGCGAGCGCGTCAATCGCACGCTGGAGAAGGATGGGATCAAGGCGTCGATCAACGACTTCCTGATCAAGGCAGTCGCGGCGGCCCTGTCGCGCCATCCGGAAGTCAATGCGTCGTGGGGTGACAGCGCGATCGTGCGTCACCACCGCGTGCACATCGGGGTTGCAGTCGCCGTCGAGGATGGACTGATCACGCCGATCGTGCGTGACGCGGATGTGAAGCGCGTGCGCGAGATCGCCGTCGAGGTCAGGGAACTGGCGGGCCGCGCGCGGGAGAAGAAGCTGAAGCCTGAGGAATACACGGGTGCGACGTTCTCGGTCAGCAACCTCGGGATGTTCGGCATCGTGGAGTTCACGGCGATCATCAATCCACCGGAAGCGGCGATCCTCGCGATCGGTGCGGTGGAGGAGAAGGTCGTCGCAGAGGACGGTGAGATGGTGGTGCGGCCGCGGATGCGGATGACGATGAGCTGCGACCACCGTGTCGTCGACGGCGCCATGGGCGCGAAGTTCCTGCAGACGGTGCGGGAGCTGATCGAAGACCCGATGATGATGATCGCGTGAACAGCCAATACACGAGGTGAGGACGTGGCGGACAATTTTGATCTGGTAGTGATCGGTGCAGGCCCGGGCGGCTACGTGGCGGCGATCCGCGGTGCTCAGCTCGGGATGAACGTCGCATGCGTTGAGGTCGGCGATGCGCCGGGCGGCCTGGGCGGTGTGTGCAACAACACCGGCTGCATTCCGACGAAGGCGATGCTCGAGAGCGCGAAGTACGCGAAGAAGGCCGGCTCGCTGAAGGACTTCGGTGTGAACGTCGGCGAGGTGACACTCGACATCACGGTCGCCTCGAAGCGCGCGAGCAGTGTCGCTTCGCAGGGTGCGAAGGGCGTCGGCTTCCTGTTCAAGAAGAACAAGATCGAGTCGATCACGGGATGGGGGCGCCTCGCGGGCAATGGCAAGGTCGAGGTCGAGGGCAAGGATGGAAAGCGCACGATCACCGGGAAGAGCATCATCATTGCCACGGGCTCGCGACCGCGCGACCTGCCGATCCTGAAGTTCGACGGCAAGCGCGTCTGGAGCAGCGATCAGGCCGTGTTCCCCAAGGAGCTGCCTGCGTCGATCGGCATCATCGGCGCCGGTGCGATCGGGATGGAGTTCGCCGACGTGTACAACGCATTCGGGTCGAAGGTGACGGTGATCGAGGCGCTGGAGCAGGTGTTGCCGCTCGAGGATGCGGATTGCGCCAGCGTCGTCGCGAAGAGCTACAAGAAGCGGGGCATCGACATCCTTACCAGCGCGCGCCTGGAGAAGGCGGACGTGGGGAAGAGCAACGTGAAGCTGCACGTGAAGGGCAAGGATGGAAAGACGCAGGAGGTGACGGTCGACGTCGTGCTCGTTGCGGTTGGCCGCGCTCCCATCGTCGATGACATCGGCCTGGACAAGGCGGGCGTGAAGACCGAGCGCGGCGCCATCGTCGTCGATGACAATCTCCAGACGACGGCGAAGAATGTGTATGCCATCGGCGATGTTGCGAAGCCGCCGCTGCTCGCGCACAAGGCGTCACACGAGGGTATCGCGGTGGTCGAGAACATCGCTGGTGTCGGTCACGGCATGATCGACTACGGCAATATCCCGAACGTGACGTACTGCCATCCGGAAGTGGCGAGCGTCGGGCTCACGGAGAAGGCCGCGAAGGAGAAGGGTCTCGACATCGAAGTCGGCAGCTTCCCGTGGAGCGCCAACGGGCGGGCACGCACGTCGGGTGAAACGGAAGGCTTCGTCAAGATCGTGCGCGACAGGAAGTACAGCGAGATCATCGGCGCGCACATCGTGGGGCCGAGCGCGAGCGAGCTGATCGCGGAATTCGTCATCGGTCGCCATCTCGAGAGTACGGTCGAGGAGATGGAGAAGGCGATTCATCCGCATCCGACACTGTCGGAGGCTGTGGCAGAAGCAGCGCTCGCAGCGCTGGGCCGCGTCATCCACATGTAGAGCCATCGGGTCGGGGGCGTGCTTCACGGCCGCCCCCGAATCCGCGACCGGCTGTTCCGCCGTTCCCCCTCATCGCCCACCGGAGGGTGCACGGTTCATCGTCTCATTTCCTGCGTGTGTGAGAGCTGAACGGTAGCGCCGGTCGGTACCGAACGCGGAATGCCTCCGGCAACGACCGGAGGCATTCGCAAACAGGGCATCGCCGATCGGTGTGACTCCGCTGATCAGCGAGTTCCGCCGACCAGCACGCCGAACGTGAGCACGAACTGCTCGCTGCCGCCAAGGACGAAGCGGCCCTCGCCGAACGCGCCGAGTCCGCCGAGATTGAAGCGCAGTCCGCCGAGCAGATTCAGACCGACCTCCGTATCGGATTGATCCAGCACCGACATGTGCGCGATGTTGAGGCCTGCACCCGCGTAGGGATCGATTGTGCTGGATGTGATCGGGACAGCGAGGTTGCCGTTGATCTCCCAGTACGAGCAGTCGTCGATCCCGTCGCAGAAATCGGGGAAGAAGTAGTCGAAGCTGCCGATCAGGAATGTATTCGACAGCGGACCCTCCGATGTGAGCAGGTTGGGGAGACCGAGCTCGAGACGCGCACCGATGCCCAGGTCGGTGTGATCGCCCCAGCTTCCCTGGACTCCAAACGCCTGCGCCTGAGCATCGGCGGTTCCGATTACGAGCGCGGCCGTCACGGCTGCAAACACTCGCCACGTCTTCATGGCATCTCCTCAGATAACGTGATGGTCCGTCCGTCAATCGATCGGATGGACTATGCCGGGGAGGCGGATTGCGTCTCGTAAGTGCAGCGGCGGAGGACGGATGTCAAGAGAATTGGCGACGCCGGCCGTCGCTGACGGCCGGCGCAAACCGCCGAATCAGGTCTTGCCGTCCGTGTCGTCTTCGCCGCCGACGCTGGTGGTCGGCGTCCATGACGGCGGATCGCTGGCGGGGAAAGAGTCTTCGGAGGCTTCCGTTACGACGTCATCGCCATGGGACGAGCGCTCTTCATGCACCGGCCGGCCTTCCTTCGCGTGGCGTTCGGCGGTACGGGTGCGCTCGCTGTCGGTCTCGTCGCGCTTCCGCTCGGTTTCTCCGGTCGAGCCCGCGGGCTTCTGCTCTTCGTTCTTCTTCACGACACGCTCCTTCTGCTGGGGTAAGGCCCATTGTGTCAAGAAGAGTGCCGGAACAGCGGCTACGCCAGAATGCGTATGGCCCCGGGCGGTCCCGTCTCCACGGCCCCGACCACGACGGCTACGGGTGTGAGCTCGACTGTCAGCTCTGTGATGAGCTGTTCCGCGCGCTCGGCCGCGACGGCAATGAGCAGGCCGCCGGACGTCTGCGCATCGCACAGGAGCAGGCGCTGGAGCTCGGAAAGTGAGTCGTCCCACGCGACGTCGGGCGATACGTCCTCGAGATTGCGTCGCGTACCGCCCGAGATGCAGCCCGCGGCGGCGAGCTCGGCAGTGCCGGGCAGGAGCGGTACAGCCGCCGCATCGATGCGCGCAGCGACGCCGCTGGCGCGCAGCATGTTGCGCAGGTGGATGAGCAGCCCGAAGCCCGTGATGTCGGTCGCGCCTGAGACACCCGTGCGCAGCATGGCCTCGGCCGCGCCCCGGTTCAGCGTCGTCATGCACGCGACGGCGTCACGGATCGCATCTTCTGAAGCGAGTCCGCGCTTGATCCCCGTAGCAATCACGCCGGTGCCGATGGGTTTGGTCAGAACGAGCACGTCGCCAGCACGTGCGCCGCTGTTGCGCGTGATCATGGCGGGATCCGCTTCGCCGATCACGCACATGCCGAACTTGGGCTCCGCATCGTCGACGGAGTGGCCGCCAATCACGGCGATGCCCGCCTCGAGCGCGATGTCGCCGCCGCCGCGCACGATCTCCTCGAGGATGCCGCGGCCGAGCAGGTCGCGCGGGAATCCGACCAGGCTGAGCGCGAAACGCGGCCGTCCGCCCATCGCATATACATCGGACAATGCGTTCGCGGCGGCGATCCGTCCGAAATCGTATGGGTCGTCCACAATGGACGTGAAGAAGTCCACCGTCGCGATAAGGGCGCGGTTCTCGTCGATCTGATACACGGCCGCATCGTCGGTCGTGCTCGCATCGATGAGGACGGCCGGGTCGGCGTAGGGCACCAGATTGCGCAGCACCTGCGCGAGCTCGGCTGAACCGAGCTTGCACGCGCACCCCGCGCCATGAGACAGCTGCGACAGCCGCACGTCTGCGCGCGGCCCGTTCGAATCGGTTGTTGTCATACAGCCAAGTTAAACGGCGGTCCGCCGGCTCGCGAGAACGCGCACCTGTGCCGGGACGACCGCCACGCCGCGACCATTCTGCGTTTTTCGCGCGGTAGCGGCTAAACAGTTCGCACCATACGTCCGCTGCCGTGTGGCGCGCGGGCGGTACCGCCATCATGTCGAGCCTTATGGTGGAACGAGTTAGCGCGCTCCACCACATTTGTTTCCGCGCACGGGGAACCTGCGGCCCCGTTGTGGCAGTAGCAGGGGGTGAACCGGGTGAGGCGGATCAGGCCCGGCGCCGGGCGCTGGCTGTCGTGTCGCGCCCCGACACTCCATCAGTGGAGGCAGGCATGCGGCGGTACAGGAGCATGCAGTGGTGGTATGCAGTGGCGCTCGCGGGCGTGCTTGCCGTGAGCGGCTGCGGTACCCGACATCACCTGGGACGCTACGATTTTGCGGGTCGCACGGTAGCGATCGTGCACGTGACACCGACATCGGGCGATCTGCGGATGGGCTCATTCTCGGCCGAACGGGATGATCCTGTGGGAGCGCTGGTGGCGGCGGGGTCGCGGCTGGCGGTGGAGGTCGAGGCGCGGCGGGTTCGTGCGCGGCTGGACAGTGCTGCGGCACGGGTCTCGGTCGGCACGCGGATGGCGGACCGGACGGCGGAGCGTGCGACGATGTATCTGGGTGCACGGCGCGTACCGGCACCGTCGTCGGCCGACTACGTGCTGGATCTGAGAGTGCGGAGCTACGGTGTGAGCGCGCGCGACTGGCAGTCGGCGGCGCAGCTGTATCTGGAAGCGGATGTAGTGCTGCTGGATGCGGCGACGGGCGTGGAGATCTGGACGACGCGGGTCAACGGGTGGAACTCGATCACGCCGCGGGTGGCGAGCTCGGGCGATGTCCCGCGTGATATCATCACCGCGGCCGGGCTGCTGACCGTGTCCGTCGACGATCTGGAGCGTACGCTGCAGCGTGTGGTGGACATTTCGGCTGATGCCGTGACGGACGAGCTGCGGGAGAAGCTGCGCGACGTTCGCCGGGATCGGATCGCGCGGCGTTAGTCCGGTCCACGCTGGAACGCACGGGCTCCCGTGCCGGCGTGATGGACATTGCGTCGGCCCGGGAGCCCGGTGCATCAAGGATGGTCCAGCCCGTGCCCGGGTTCCTGTCCAGCTTCGACGAGAAGCGATTGAGCGACAGCACGAGCGCGCCACCCGGCAGACATTCCCACGACATTGATGCGGCACGATCGCGCGAACGCAACGATGCTTCCCGGCGCGACGGTGACGACGGCGCGGTCCGAGCATCCGGCGCTGCGACATCTCCGCGAGTTCAGCTGCTCGGCGCGGGTGTGCGCGTCTCGCACGGCGTGCTGCGGTCATGGACATGGCTCGTGCGCGACTGACGCAAACCGGCCGTAATGCGCGGCGCTGGCGCTGCTCTTGCGGCGATGATCTCATGCCCTGCCCGGGTCGCGCAGGCGGCCGGTGCCGCTGTCGCGGAGGTATTCATGCAGGAGGCGGGATCCGAAGTATTCGTCATTGATGATGATCCGAAGGTACGAACGGCGCTCGCGCGACTCATCGAGTCAGCGGGCCACCCCGTGCGCACGTTCGCCTCGGCGCGTGAATTCCTGGATCGTCGGGACCAGCTCGGGCCAGGATGCCTGCTGCTGGACGTCCGCCTGCCCGACCTGAACGGGCTGGACCTGCAGCAGCGCCTGCAGGAGAGTGGTTTCTATCTGCCGGTCATCTTCATGACGGGATTCGGCGACATCCCGACGAGCGTTCGCGCGATCAAGGCGGGTGCGTTCGACTTCCTCACCAAGCCGGTCGAAGACCAGGTTCTCCTGCGCACGATCGGCGAAGCGCTGGAGGAAGAGTCACGGACACGGTCGGAGCGCGTCGAGACGGAAGAGCTCGCGGACCGCGCGGAGTCGCTGACACCCCGGGAACGCGAGGTCATGCAGCACGTCCTCGCCGGCCTTCTCAACAAGCAGATTGCACGCGAGCTGGGAATTTCGGAAAAGACGGTTAAGGTGCACCGGTCGCGCGTGATGTCGAAGATGGGTGCACGTCGGGTCGCAACGCTGGTGCACTACGCAGTCCGGCTGGGCATGAGCCCCGGCGTCCCGCCCGTTGCGGGGGTGACGCCGGGGCCGTCTACTCCTACCCGACGCCACGAGTCGGGCCGTGGCGCCGCCTGGGCGGCCAGCGCGGCCCACGATCAGGGTAGGGAGGCGCCGCCTTCCGACCCTTCCGATCCCGCGCCTGCGGAAAGTCGGCCTGCGGATCGTCGGCAGATGGACGATCAGGGCGATCGACATCCGGCGTAGAAGCTGCGGCCCGACGACCGTTCCCACTGACACCGGCCACAGGCAGCGAGAACGTAAATGTGCTGCCATCATCCAACGCGCTGTCCACCCAGATCCGACCGCCGTGAGCCTCGACGATCCCGCGGGCAATGGCGAGGCCGAGTCCCGAGCCGCGCCGATCCTTCTCCCGGCCCTGCCAGAAATGTTCAAAGACGAGAGGAATCTGGTCCGCGGGTATGCCCGGCCCTTCGTCGTGCACGGATATGCGAACCTCCCCATGGACGGCGCGCGCACGCACCACGATGGCCGCGCCGGCCGGCGAGAACTTGATCGCGTTGCCGATGAGGTTGCCGATGACGCGCACTACCTCCGGCGGATCGGCGGCGACGGCGGGCAGATCGCCCCTGATGTCGGTAGATATCACGATGTCGCTCTCCGCGGCCAGTGGGCGGAGAGTTTCGCATGCTTCGGTTATGATGGCGGCCGCACTCGACTCACGCGGATCAACAGTGAAGTGCATCGATTCCATGCGCGACACATCGAGCAGGTCCTGGATGAGATGATTGATCTGACCGGTGGTGCGCTGGAGGATGTCGAAGAGACGTCGGATGTCCGCCCTGCGCTCCGGCATGGAGTCATCGAGTACCGAGAGAGTCGCGACGATCGTATGCAGGGGTGACCGCAAGTCGTGCGAGACGATCCCGAGAACCTCGTTGCGCGACCGGATGGCGCGTTGTGCCGACTCGTACAGGTGTGCATTGCCGAGCGCGAGCGCCGCGCACCCCGCCAGCTGTTTGACGGTCTGTATGTACAGGGGGTCGAAGAACCGTCGCGGGCTCGAGAATCCAAACGTCACAGCCCCCATGATGCGGCCGCGTGCCTCGAGCGGAACCACGATATAGGCCCGCGCGTCCGCCTCCGGGGTGAGACCCAGGCGTTTCATTATCGCGTTCTGCCCCACCTCCATCCCGCTCTCACACTCCAGCTCGCCGGTTTGAACTGCATGCATGGATGCGGAGTTCGCGTCCGAGCGTGATGGCACGGTCGCGTTGAGCGAGAGCGCGGGCTCCAGCGCCGGCTGGGCATGAGCCACCGCGACGCGGTGCAGCGAACCATCCTGTTGCAGCAGGTCGACGAGGCACAGATCGGCATACTCGGGAATTCCGATGTGCGCGAGGGATGCGGCCGTGGCATTCACGTCCAGCACTTCCTCCAGGGCAGCGCCCGCCCGCGCCAGAAAGCGGTGTGCATCCTCGCTCGCCTTCAGCTCGGTGATGTCGACGATCGAGCCGACCACGCGAACGGGCTCCCCGCGTTCATTACGCACGATGTGCGCGCGGTCCAGCACCGCCGCGTATGAGCCATCACCGCGCAGCAGCCGGTACTCGTTGGTCCATGTGCTGTCCGTGCCCGACATGGCCCGCTGCAGTCCGCGCAGGATCCGCTCCCGATCCACGGGATGAACCCGCTCGGCGTGCCAGTCGATGCCCGTACGAACCTCTTCGGACATGTATCTGAATCGACGTGCGGTGGCACTCCCCCACTCCACACGCGCCGCGGGCACGTTCCAGTCCCACAAAACGTCCTGCGCTGCGACGTCGGCGAGCTGGAGCCGGTCTGCGACAACGCGCAGTTCCTGCTCCTCCCTGAAGCGGTCCGTGATGTCGACGAGGTAGACCCGCGTCTCCGCGATGCTGCCGGCATCGTTCACGCTCGCCGAGATGCGTGCAATGACCTGCATGGGCGAGTCATCACGTCGGACGAACCGTATCTCGTCCTGCACCATCAGAGTGCCTGAGGTATGGTTGGCCTCGTCGAGACGCGCGAGCAGACCCGCGAACGCGCCCGGCTGCGGTTCGAGCTCGTGCAGGAATGCGGGCGCCGAATCGCATCCCGTGATGCGCACGAATTCCCGATTGCATGCGATAATGCGTCCACCCGCATCGGCAATGGCCTGACCGGCGAGGTTATCGTCGAAGCCGCGTCGCAACAGCGCGCGCGTGCGCTCGGCGTCATGGTCTTTGAATGTGTGTCTGCTCATACATTCCTCCGTCCCTTGAGAGGGGCCTGTATGTACGATCACGGGATTTGTGCGCGGGTTGAATTGGACCTTCGCACTACGCGCGCATTCCGGCGTTGCAGCAGCGACCCCTCGGCGCGCGCGAGTGCGCGCGCATGCTCGGCGGCAGGGAGCGCGAGTATCAGGGTGGCGCCCCCACCGGGGTTATTCCTTGCGGTGAGAGTGCCGCGGTGCTCGAGTATGATGGAGCGACAAATGGAAAGGCCGAGGCCGAGACCGCGTTCCTTGGATGTGAAAAACGGATCGAAGATGCGGTCGAGGATGTCATCGGGAATGCCCGTGCCGTAATCGGTCAGTGCGAGCTGGACGGAGCTGCGGTCGGGCGCACCGAGTGTGGTGAACGTCATCGCGCGGCTCTCCTGGGCATTGGAGCTCATCGCGTCACATGCATTCATGCAGAGGTTGAGCAGCACCTGCTGCAGCTGGACAGTGTCACCGTGTACGGGGGGGAGCCCGGGTGTGAGCCGGGTGGTGACCATGACCTCACGCGCCGTGAGCTCGCCATGTGCGAGTCGAAGCGTCTCGATCACGGCATCGTTGAGAGACAGGTCCGCGAAGCGAGGTCGCTGCTTCAGCATCAGACCCCTCAGCCGGTCGAGTACGGCGCCCGCGCGGCGATCTGCGTCAATGATGTCCTCGAGCACGTCACTGAGGCGCGGGTCCCCAGGTGTGTCCGCGATCAGACGACGTGCGGCCTGAGCCTCGCTCAGGATGACGGTGAGGGGCTGACTCAGCTCGTGGGCGAGAGCGCCCGACAGCTCACCGATCACAGCAACGCGACCGAGATGCGTGATAGCGCGGCGCTGCTCGGTAGCCTCAACGTCGGCGCGTCTGCGCTCCAGAGCGATCGCGGCGAGCTGTGTAGCGATATCGACGAGCTGTACCTCCCGCTCCGTCGGCTCACGGGGCTGGCCGTAGAACATCGCGAACGTACCCAGTACCGCGCCGTGCTCCGAGATAATGGGTGTCGACCAGCAGCCACGCAGACCGTGTCGCAGGGCCTCGTCACGCAGGCCGTCCCACAGAAAGTCGGTGCTGATGTCCGCGGTGACGACCGACCTGCGCTGATGCATCGCGGCGCCGCAGGAGCCGCGGGTGGGGTTCATCTCGAGACGCTCGATCTCGCGGACGAACTCCTCCGGCAGGTTCGGCGCAGCGACGTGTCGAACACGCGTTGCGTCATCCATGACCAGCACGGAGCAGGTGAGACCGAGCGACTCGGCCTCGATGAGCTCAACGATGCGGATCAGCACGTGCTTGAGGGGTGCTCCCGTGGCGATCAACTCGAGGATGCGGCTCGCGCCGACGTTCAGAGCCTCGGCCATCCGCCGTGCGGTGATGTCCGCACTCAGCCCGATCAGCCGGGTGGGCCCTCCCGACTCATCCCGCACAACTCTGCCCATACTGTGGATCCACCGTATGTCGCCCGACGGCTCGATGATGCGCAGCTCCATATCGAGCGGACCTCCGTTTTTGATCGACCAGGTCAAGGTCTTCGAGACGCGCGCCAGATCAGACGGATGCACACGCCCCACTATCTGCTCCAGGGGTAGAGCCCCATCGTTGCTGCCGCGCCGCTCGTGCCGGGGTTGGTCGCCCTCGCCGGCGGGCCCTGTATCGTCGGGAAGGGTGACGTCCCAGAACGTCATCCGGGCGGCGTCGAGAGCGAGGCCGAGCTGCTCACGATTTCGAATCTCCGCGGCCTGGGCGTCCTTCCGCTCTTCCAGCACGGCGGCCAGTGTCATCAGAGTTGCGGCCACTAGGCTGAACAGGAGCTGGATCTCCAGCGCATTCGCCTCCGGCGACTGGAGGACGAACGGGCCCCTGCCGTGGCTTGCGTTCCACATCGCAACCACTGCCGCAGCGAGCACTGCGCTGCTGGAGGCCACCGGTCCGAAGCGCACGACGGCCCAGAGCAGGAGCGGCAGTGGCGCGTACACCAGCGCCGTGATCGTCTGCGGCCCCGGCACCTGGCTGCCGAACGCAATGACGCTGACGGTCAGCACTGCAACCGCCAGAACCCCGCCTTCCATATAGCGCACCGCTGGCGCTTCGCGAAGTGCTGCGCGGCGCACAGACGTCAGCCCGATGATCACCGGGACCACGGTGAGCGCTCCAAGCACGTCGGAGAAAAAGCGGCGCCGCCACATCGTCGACAGGGAACTCGTTCCCCAGCCGGTCATGTCGATGAGCGCAGCGCCGAGCAGCGACGAGAGGAAGATGGCGAAGAGGGCGGCCGCGACGAACACCGTGACGTGCGGCAGCCGATCCAGGCGCAGTCCCTCCGTTGTCCGGTGCCTCACGAGGACAGCGGCGATGACCGCCTGCGTGGCGTTGCTCACGAACCAGAGCACCGCCACCGGAGCCGGCACACCGCGCGGGAGCAATGCGAGCAGGTGGGCGGCGAACGCGGCGGTGAGCAGCAGCCACCAGTACGGGCGAGCCGCAAGCAGTAGCCCCGCGAGCAGAATGGCGTTGGGAAACCAGAGCGTAACAGGGCGTGGCACGAACGCGAGCTCGAAGCCGAGAAGTGCGCCGGCGTAACAGGCGGCTCCGAGCAGAATCGCGGCGTGGACAGGGCGGATATCGGTGTCACCGGCGCGGCGGAACAACGCGCCAGCCGGCCTGAGCGGCCGGGGCACAATCGCCATGGTAGATCCCGATCGCTGGGGTAAGCGTTCCGGCAGCCATTCGAACAGTAACCCTGCACGGCCGGGGGCGGCATAGGACCAAGGGCCGAGGATTAGTGAAAGGGGTGCGGATTGCACGTCTGCGCTGGCGGAGACAGTTTGCCCCCGAGCGGCTGATGGCCCGCGCTCGATTGCATGCATAAGGAAGTTACCATGAACCTATCCAGAGTTTTCCGGCTGCCACTCGTCCTGCTAGCACTCGCCGGCTGTGCAGCATCATCCGGCGCCGCAGCCGTGGAGGCGGCGCCGGGCAGTGCCATGCAGGACGAGCCGGTGCGCAACATCATCCTGCTTATAGCCGATGGGGCGGGCGCCGGTATCTGGACGGCCGCAGGCTACGCACAGCCGGACCTGGCAGTGAAGCGGATGCCGGTCGTCGGGCTCGTGGATACGCGCAGTGAGCACCACAAGGTGTCGGACAGCGCTGCGGGGGCGACGGTGTACGCGACGGGTCGGCGCGTGATGAACCGCACGATCGGGGTGGGTGGCACCTGCCCCCTGCCCTCTTCCCGCGACACGGAGGAGACCACGTGGCCGGCCGGGTGCGAGGCGCTGGAAAGCTGGTTTACGCTGGCACGCGATATGGGGAAGGCCACCGGGCTCGTCACGACGACGAGCGTGATCGATGCAACACCGGCGTCATTCGTCGCCCACTCGCCGAGCCGCTACTGGCGGGATGCGATTGCGACGCAGTTCGCGGATGCCCGGCTGGACGTGCTGCTCGGCGGAGGCCGCCGCTACTTCAGCGGCGAGTCACGGGCCGATGGCCGGGACCTGCTGGATCGGATGTGCCGAGGTGCCGACTGTGTTCGGACGGCGGCGGAGCTCGCGGCGTATCGGGCCGCGGACCGGCCGCTCGTGGGCCTGTTCACCCCAGGCGATTTCGATGACACAGACCCCCGCCCCGTCGCGCTCCCCGACATGGTGGCCGCGGCGCTCGCGCGGCTCGCGCGCGATCCTGATGGGTTCGTCGCGGTTTTCGAGACCGAGGCGACCGACAATGCGACGCACGCCAATGCGCCGCTCGAGCGCGTAACTGCCGATATCCTCGAGTTCGATCGGGCGGTGTCCGTCGCAATGGAGTTCGCGGACCGCACACCCGGCACGCTCGTGATCGTCACATCGGATCACGAAACGGGTGGCTTCACGCTGGTGCAGACGGGCGAAGACTTCCAGCTCGAGTACACGACGGGCGGTCACACGGCAGCGCTGGTGCCGCTTTTCGCTGCCGGCCCGCAGTCCGCCCGATTCGGCGGCTGGCGCGACAACGTCGAGATCGGCCAGGCGCTCATGGAGATCGTGCGCGGCTGGAACTGATGGGACGGCACCCGTCTGGTGCGATTCTCGCAGCGCCCCCGGCAGCAACTCAACCACACAGATTACGGGAGCGGAGCATGCGGGCATACCTGCTGGTGGGCGCCATCGCCCTGACGACCGCCGCGTGCGACGCGTTTCCACGCGGCGGGGAACGCGACGCGGAGCCGAATCTGGTTCTGAACCTGAACGTCGCCAACATCCTGGATTGGGGCAGCGTGAGCGAAGTCCAGCTGACGCTGAGCAATCAGGGCAGTGCGACTGGCCGCAGCGCGCATGTGGAGCTCTACGTTCCGTCCTGGCTCGAGTTCAGCTCCGTTGACCCGGAAGGCACCGAAGTGTCGGTGCTGCGTTCCGGTGGTGAGACCCGGCTGGTCTACCGGCTAGGTGTGCCCGCGCTCCAGCCTGGTGAATCGCGGACCGTGGTGCAGCGCGTGCGAGTGCCGCCCAGGACTGCGGCGGTGTCATCCGTCCCGGCGCAGACTGACAGCGCGACCGGCGCCCGGGCGGAGACGGCAATGGCCGCCGTGCCGCGCGACCGCACGCTGCGCGCCCGGCTCGTGTCGCCGGAGGGCGACGCCCTCGGGTCGGAGATGAGCACGACCATGCAGTTCGCGGGAGCCGACAACCTCACCGCTCCGATGCCCACACAGGGGGCGCCCGCCGCGGGGGCGGATCCCCGCGTCACCCGCGAGGGGGTGGGGCCCGTGCGGCTCGGACAGACGGTCCCCGAGCTCCGGCAGGCGGTCACCGGGACGCGCGATACGACCTTCACGCTCGGCGAGGGGGCGCAGGAGCGCGGCGTGGTAGTACCCCTCGCCGGCGGCCGCTCGGTCGTGGCGCTCATCGTGGACGACCGCGTGGATCGCGTCATCGTACGCGACCGCGGCGTCCAGACGGAGCGGGGGCTGGGAGTGGGATCGACTTTCCAGCAGCTGAGCCAGGCGTATGGCCGGCCCTGTTTGGCGCCGGGAGCCGGCGGCGGCACGGCAGTATGGTTTCCGAGCCTCCCCGGTATCAGCTTCGCGTTCGACGTGACCGCGCCCGTCAGCCAGGACACCGCAGCAGCCGGTGTGCCGGCGACTGCGCAGGTGCGGGAGCTCTGGGTGCGACGCGGCGTGGACAGCTGCTGACGATCCGATCGGGGGAGAAGGGACTCTGCCGTAACGAAGGAGAGGATGATCACCCGGGTGCTCGACGCCACCCGGTTGCTGGACCGCATGGACCCTGCGGGGCTGATCGTACGGGAGCGAAGTAGCGAGGACCCGTCGCTTCGTCACCACGCTGATAACGGCAGACGGTCTGGGGCTTCTGGCGGAGCTGGACGCGCCGATCGTGGAGCTGCACCGGCGGCAGTTTGCTGCGCTGGATTAAAGGGATCAGCGCGTCCTGATCGTGCTGCTGGGGCTCGTAAGGGGCGCGGACTGGTTCGGAGCGCCGGCCCGACCGCCGGCTTACCGGGAAGAGGGTCGCTCGAGGACTTCTATGGCGCGCTCGAGCAGTTCGTCACGCCCCGCCGCCACGCCGGCGATGGTACGAACCATCGGGATAGTAGGGCGGATACCGACGCCGTGGTGACGGCTCCCATCGTGCTTCAGTACCTTCATCCCGGTCCAGCTCACGCGGTAGCCGCCGGGCAGGATAAAGGGGTTTACGTTGCCGTTGGTCCCTGCCGTAGTCTGCCCCACGATCTCAGCCAGCCGGTAATTTTCGACGATCCCCATGACGGACTCGGCGTAGCTGACCGCCCGCCCGTCCGTTATGAATACTCGCGGCGCGGGGAGATGCGGCTGGAGCGGACGCAGATCCCACTCCCCGCCCCGCTGGAACCGCATGTCTGCCCGGTCCGGTAGCATTGTCACCGGAACGTGCCACTGGGCGCTTGTACCGCGCTCGCTCAGCAGGTGCGCGAGGACCATGGCTGCATTCACCTGACGCGGATAGCCACGCAGATCGAAGATGAGGCCCTGTGCGGACGCGAGCTGCGGGAGGGCAGCCGTGAACGCTTCGTCCGTGATTCGGTCCAGGTCCAGGTAGAAGATGCCCGGCCTCACCTCAGCCAAGGGCTCCGGGCGCGCCTCCACCGGTGCGGTGCCTGGCATCTCTGACCGAGGCAGCGTCACTGAGCGAGTCGAGCCGTCGGGACTACGGACAGCCAGGGAGATCTCGGAGCCCTCGGGTCCGACAAGCAGTGTCCGCAACGCGCGATAGCGTCGCCACTGCGGCGTAGCGGACGACGTGCGGACCTCGACGTCTGCCAGAGCCTCCGCCGCGGGCCTTCCGTCGATCCGCAGCACGACATCCCCGGGGCGGACAGCCGTGATACCCGGTGCTGCGACTGTGATCACCAGCTGTTCCTCGATCCAGTCCCACAGCACGGCAGGCACCCGCAGTGCACCATCTGCTGCGTACGTCACGCTGCCGTGACCGTCCTGTAGCGCCGCGATCATTAACTGCAATGTCTCCAGGAAGGCCGTGGCATCGACGTCTATGGCGGCGGCGGAGAGGGCGCGCTGCAGCTCCGCCGACCAATCGACCTCCACCGCGTCGAAATACGGGTAGAAGTGCTGGAAGACATTCCAGGCCAGAAGGACACCGGCCAGCCGGGTCGCGCGGTCATCGCCGCTGAAGGCGCCCTGTGTGGGTTGCGGGACCGGCGGGACCGTCGCTGGCGTGCCAGGCGGCAGCGTGCCAGTGGAATCCGCGTAAAGCGCGAGGGGCACGGTGGCGCTGACACCTCCGCCGAGGTCGACCACCATGGGTTCATCGGGGTGCGGGAACGAGTCCGGTAGCACGCCATCGGTCACAGCAGCTCGCAAGCGAGTACTCCGGTACAACGAGCTGGCAGTGCCCAGGCCTACTCCCAGATGCCGCCATGCTACGACCTCGCGACCCCGCGGAAGCTCCGTTCCGTACCGGGCGCCGCGCCCGGTTGATACGATGACGCCCGCTGCCACCGGCTGAAAATGGCGATTCAGGACATCGGCCAGGGCGGCCGGGTCGGGGGCCGACTCCACTGCCCGCACGCCCTCGACTGCGATCGCATTCCAGTCCGCGGCGACGGCCTCGTCGCTCGGATGGAAATAGCGGACGTAGCCCAGCAGACGGCCCAATGCCACGAGGTTCTGAATCGCGCGCGGTGTCAGCGGCCGCGCCGCTTCCCGCACCGGCGGCGACGCCGGACCCACAACCTCCAGTGACATTGCATCGAGCCATGCGCTGCCATTGCCCTGGAGCAGGAGCCCGAAAACCAGATGCGTGGCATCTTCCGCAACGTCACCGACGATCTCATATCGCTGCCAGTTGGCGCCGCGGATGGGGCGGTCCTGCATATTGTCGAAGAAGCCGCGCTGGCGATCTGCCCGGTCAGCGCGGAGCCACAGTCCGACGACCGCTCCCGGCGCAGCCGGATCTGTCTTCACCCAGCCCCGCAGTCTCACCCGATTGCCGCGGTAGGGCGCGGCGTCCACTGACTGGACGAGCGTCCCGAACTGACCGGGCGCCGCAGCCCCCGTCCGGCTCAGGCGGACCGCATACGCACCATCGCGCACGCCCACAGTGACCAGTTCCACCTTCGTGCCCGCGCCACCCACGGTCCAGCCCACCGGCACACCCATCTCCGGCCCTTCCTCGAACCCGCCGTTCCGTATGCTCTGTGCAGAGCATGGAATGGACACGAGCAGCGAGCAGGCGGCGAGGAAGCAGCGTGAGAGCCTGCGCATCGTAGAACCTCTCGCAAATTGGAGGGTTTGGATCGTCGAGAATTGCGGTGGATCAGCCTGCCGAGGATAACTCGCCATCATCTGTCGCGCACCAATCGCAGCTTGATCATCTGCCAGATTCCGAACATTGGCCCGACCGCGAGCAGGGAGAACGCCACGCCCCAGCCCCGCAGGTCAGCGACGTGAATGGTAAACCAGATAGACACCGCGGTAAGCAGAAAGCCGAGCGATGTCTGGAGCGTCAGCGCCGTGCCCACTGCGTGGCTGGGAGCGACTTCCGTCACCAGGGCGCTGAACTGCGCAGAGTCGGCTACAATCGCGAATCCCCATACTGTTGCGAGAGACAGCACGAGCCATACTGGTGCTGACAGCAACCAGCCGAGCGCCAGTGCGCAGGTCCCGCTCACAGCCATGGCCGCGGACGCTACCGCTTCGCGTCCAAGCCTGTCCGCCCAAGTGCCGGCCAGGACGGATCCGAGCCCGCCAGCCGCGATCGCGGCGAAGGTAGACAGGCCGGCAAAGGACGCAGACTCCAGATCGCCGTAGCCGTGCCCGCGGAAGAAATCAGTAAAAAAGATGCTCAGAGCAGCCCAACTTGCGTATAACTCCCACATGTGCCCGAGATATCCGCCGATCGCCAGCCGCGTTTCGCGATGCTTCATGACGGTCCCTACCAGACCGATGGAGAACGGTCGCGATGGAAACGGGAAAGGGCCGTCGCGATAGGCAGCGGCGATCAGCGCTGCGGCCAGCAGGGCCCCGGCCGAGGTCGAGAGGATGACGAAGCGGTAATCGAGTGCGGCGAACGCGCCGATCAGATAGGGCAGTGCCTTCCCGATGGTCAGCGCTCCCACGACCGCACCGATGGCGAGGCCTCTCCCCGAGCGGAACCAGGTGGCGGCCATCTTCATGGCGGGCGGATAGACGCCGGCCAGGAAGAAGCCGGTAAGGAAGCGCGAGACGGCGGCTGAACCGGGTCCAGGCGCGAGCAGGAGCGCGGCGTTGGCGGATGCGGCTGCGATCGCGCTCACGGCGAAATAGCGTCGGGCCGGCACCAGGTCCGCCAGGTTGAGCAGTGCGGCGACGGCGGTACCCGCGACGAATCCGATCTGTACGGTGGTGGTCAGGAAGGCGGCGTCGCCGGGCGCGAGTGACCACAGCGCCGCGAGCTGTGCGGACGTGGCACTGGCTGTGAACCAGAGCGACATGCCGAGCAGCTGGCCGAAGGACAGCACGGCGAGAATGGCCCAGCGCCGCGGCGACTCCTCTGGCACGAGCGAAGAAGCCGCGCCACGGGGCGCAGCGGTTGTGCCGGCGGCGGGTGGCAAATCAGGCATGGGTGCACATGATGCGCGACTCGGCCCGAAATGGGAATGGTCCTTGCTCTTGGGAGCGCCAACGATCCCTGTTCGGGAGGAGCTATGAGCGAATTCAAGAAGCCGGGCACCGCCCCGGAGTTCGATACAGAGGAAGGTCTGTCCCTGGCACTGTCCTATCTCGAGGACCCCTCGGACGTGCCCTGTCCGAAATGCGGGCCGGACAGCATCGAGGTCGTCTGCTACCTCGACGCCCGCAACATGGAAAACGGCCGCGTGGTGCCCACGGCACCCGAGGACGACTACACCGTCGTACTGTACTGCCATACGTGCGGCAGGGCGGCGGCACTGGATCTGAGCCGCGAGGAGCGCCGCGACGCGGCCTGATCTGACGTCGGTTCGCCAATGTAACGGGGCCGCAGGCAGCAGACTGTCCGCGGCCCCGGCGCATCAGCGGATCAGAAGAAGAACACCACGCCCTCGGATCCCGTGAAACGCGGATTGACGACATTGTTGAAGATGGACCCGAATCGATAGCTGATGCCGCCGCTGATGAAGAAGCGGTAGTCCGTCGCCAGCTCCCGCTGGCGCAGCAGTACCTCTTCCTGCGTCAGGCTCCCCCGCGCCAGCGCAATCTGGTTCCGAACCAGCGAATAATTGCCGAATACGTTGAACGAAAAGCCTTTGAACAGCCGGATATCGGAGAGCCCTCCGAACACCGTTATGCTGTACTTGCTGCGGTCGTGGAGGAACTGCGAGCCGTCGACGCTCATGTTGACGGAGCCCCAGGGCTGACGGGTCGAATAGCCGACAGTCAGCGAATGCAGCGGTCTGACCTCCTCGATCTGCCCGTAGATCGTGGTATCGCGGTATTCCAGGGCGCGGCCGCCCGCGGCGTAGAGAGCGGTGAGCTGCCGACGCGTGGACTCCGAGTACGGGAACAGGTTGAACTCGATGGCGGGCGTGAACGTGAGCGACAGTGACGTGTTGCCGAATGTGGATGTGCTGGCGTTGGTGCGTGCGCCCACCGACATGTGATCGCCGAAGCTCTTCACCACGAGAGAGCTGGCGGAGTAGTTACGGTTGAAGGATGTGATCGTCGTGTCGCCGGACTCCAGCGGGAATGTAAAGGACTGTTCCGAATAGCTGCCATTGATGGAAAGGTTCAGCTTCCACGCTTCGGTAGTCCGATTCGCAGAGAAACCGCTGGACAGACGGTATGCTTCGCGTGAGCTCTCGCCCTCGACATTGCCATTGAAGTTGACGCGGAACGTCCAGAAATTCCACGGGTCGCGTTGCGGCAGTTCCGGCGCGGCCCCGGCGGCAGGTTGAGCGGGCAGTGTAATGGCGAGGCGTTGGCCGAGGGGGGAGCCGGCAATGAACGGCACGAGCCCGAGCTTGATCGTCTGAGCGAGTCCGCGCCGTGCAATCTCTTCCGTATCGTCGGCAGTGGTATTGTACACGAGTGTGTCGGTCCGACCCGCGAATCCGCGCAGGCCGATGAACTCGAGCGTGTATTGGCGTCCGCCGCCCCCCGTGCTCTGGGATGTCCCGAGGATGTGGACCTGGGCATCGGCCCGGTCGCGCATGTAGTCCACCCAGCCGATCTCGGTACGGAGGAAATCCATATCGCAGCGGAAATCGCAGTCCACGAAGACACGCAGGGGATCGGTATCGGCCTGCTGAGCGGCGGAAGTGCCGGAGAACGCCACCACCGCGATGGCGGCGACAAGGACGATGCGTCGGACCATTGGGTAAGCCTCCGTTGCAGGCAGGGGAGCCGGTAGTCGCACGGGAAGCGCGGCCGGATGAGGCACGCACACGCGTATGTGCGGGTCGCGGAGCTCGGGCAGGAGGTTTCGCGGTCGCATCCGAAATGTCTGGTGCACGGCTCGCGCGGCGCAAGAGTGGTGTGACAGCCGGCCGGGATTCCGGTGTGTCCGGCCTGCGCGCCGTTGCAGCCCCCTTCCATCGGGGCTTACTTTTCACGGGTCTCGAAAAGGTGAGCAATGAGCAAGTTCGCAAAGGGAAAATCCTGGATCGAGCACCGTCTCGATTCAGATCTGGAAGTGGATGGCCGCCACTACACGGTCAACCTGCTGGCCCGTAAGGGAACGGGTGTGCAGGGGTTCCGCGTGACAGTGGTATTCCTGCCGCACGACGGCGGCGAAACGGTGGAGCGCGACCTGCCGAATGCTGCGAGCACGGCCGATGTACATCGAATCACGCGTGAGCTGACGGGTGATGCGCCGCGGCTCGTTACGCTGTGCAGGGAGCCGCAGACGACGTGACCATACCGGCCCGTTCCGCGCGCGCCAGGTTCGGTGAGGCGGTGCAGAAGCCGGAGCCGGAGGTGGACCTGGCCGAGGCAGCCCTGCTGATCGCGGCGGAGGAGTATCCGCAGCTTGCGCCGGAGCCCTACCTGCGGCGTCTCGATGAGCTGGCGGAGCGTGCGCGCGACCGGCTGTGGGATGAGACCGCACCGATCGTGATGCTGCAGGAAGTCAGTCGTGTGCTGTTCGAGGAGGAGGGGTTCCGCGGCAATCGCATGGAGTATTACGATCCGCGAAACTCGTTTCTGAACAATGTCATCGATCGGCGGATGGGCATCCCCATCACGCTCAGCATTATCTACCTGGAAGTCGGGTGGCGCCTCGGCATTCCGCTGCACGGTGTGAACTTCCCGGGACATTTCCTGGTCCGTTATCAGGGCGAGGCGGTACAGCTGCTGGTGGATCCGTTTCAGAGCGGCATGGTGCGCTTCGAGGACGAGGCGCAGGATCTGCTCGACCACGTGTATGGGGGATCCGTGCGCATGCAGCCGGATTTCCTGCGTGCTGCGGACCGCTGCGACATCCTGGTCCGGCTCCTCGCCAATCTGAAGGGCACCTACCTCAACCGCCGTGACGACGTGCGCGCACTCGCTGCGATCGAGCGCATTCTGCTCGTGCGTCCGGAATCGGCGGACGACGAACGCGATCGTGGTATCGTGTTGACACGGCTGGGTCGCGACCGCGAGGCGGCGGCCGCGCTGCAGCGCTACCTGGAGCTCATGCCGGATGCGCCGGATACCGCCCGCGTCCAGCTCCTGCTCGATCAGCTGGAGGCGGGGCCGTGAGCCGGCTGCGCGCCCTGCACGATGCGGCCAGTGCCCGCTGGAGTGATGATACGGTACCGGTGCCGCGGAACTACGGAGATCCGGCTGCGGAATATCATGCCGCATGCAGCGGGTCGGTCGTGGCCGAGCGGAGCGATCGCAGCATCGTGCGCGTGCATGGGCGCGACCCCGTCAAAATGATCCAGGGCCTGATATCCAACGACATTGTGAATGCGCCGCCGGACCGGGCGGTATACGCCGCGGTGCTCACGCCTAAGGGTAAAATGGTGGCGGACGTGCGCGTGCTGCGCCATGGTCCGGACCTGCTGCTGGAGACGGATGCCGGTGCGGCCGAAGGTCTGATGCAGCACCTGCGCAAGTTCGTTCCGCCATTGTTCGCAAAGTTCGAGGATGCAGCGGCCGCGTGGGGCGAGCTGGGACTGTACGGTCCGAATGCCCGCGCAGTCCTGGCTGATGCACTGGGCATGACTTTCCCGGGAGAACCGATCGAAGATGACTTGCATGGAGGCGCGGTAGCTGATGCGCCGGTCATCGCGATCGCGACATCGTACTTCGGTGTGCCGGGCTTCGATCTGGTGGTGGCGGCGACAGTGCTCGAGACGGTGTGGCAGGCGCTCGTATCCGCAGGCGCGCGTCCCGCGGGCCACGCGACGCTCGACGTGCTGCGCATCGAGGCTGGCAGTCCGCGCTGGGGAGCGGAGCTGACGGAGGCAACGATTCCGCTCGAGGCGGGCCTGCGTGAGCGCGCGATCAGTGAGACGAAGGGATGCTACACCGGGCAGGAGGTGATCATACGCATCCTGCACCGTGGTCATGTGAACTGGGTCCTGCGGCACATCCTGCTCGGTGACGCGACCGCACCGGCACCCGATTCCTCGCTGGTGCGCGCGGAGGACGGCCGGAAGGTCGGCCGGATCACGAGCGCTGCCTGGTCGCCCCGCTTCGGCCAGGCCATCGCGCTCGGGTATGTGCGACGCGAAGTGGAACCGGGCGCGACGCTGCACCTCGAGTCGGTGGATGGACCGGTGGCAACTGTCGAGGCCGCGGACCGCGCGTCCGCGGCGGCATCCGGAGGAGAACATGGAAGCAGCTCGTGAAGCGCGCCGCGCACTCAATCGCCTGAACCGTGCGGTCGAAAAGGCAGAGTCGGAGCTGGACGCCGTGGCGGGCGCGCTCCGCCACGCGGAGGCTGAAGACTTCCCGGCCGGCGAGTTCGATAGTGCCGCGGATCACCTGCGCAGTGTAGGCCGGTTCGTGGAAGAGCAGGAGCAGCGGCTGCAGGAGAAGATTCTGCATTCCGGTGGGATCGAGCCCGGCAGGGTGAGGCGCGGTACGTGAGCGAGTTCAGTCTCTTCGCCTACGGTACTCTGCGCGGCGGACCCGCCATTGGCGGCGCGGCCGGGCACCTGACCGACTGCGTCAAGGTCGGGGAAGGCACGATCGGCGGCACGCTCTACGATGTTGATGGTCGCTTCCCCGCGCTCGTACACTACGGCAGCGACCCGGTGCACGGCGAAATCTGGCGCTGCCCGGCGGAGCTGCTGCTCTATCTCGATGCGTACGAGGGCACAGCGGCGGGTCTGTTCCGGCGCATTGCGACCGAGGTCGAGCTGAACACCGGCGGGACCGTGCCGTGCTGGGTGTATACCGCCGGGCCGGCCCTCTCGCAGCAGCTCACGCCCGAGCATCGCGTGGCTTCCGGCATCTGGCGCCCCCGCCCTGCGTGAGCAGCGGCCCGCCCGCGTCAGACCGCCGATCGCCCCGCGCAAATCGCCCGCCCCGGCGCGCACCCATATATTGCACAGCTGCTGGAACCGGACATTCGAAGAATCCGCGTACCACACCAATGAAGGGACGGGAATGGGACTCGATTCGGCGCCTGCACTCGAGCTGAGCGGTGTCGCGAAGAGCTACGACTCGTTTCAGGCGGTGAAGCCGCTGGACCTGGTCGTGCCCCGAGGCGCAACTTACGGACTGCTCGGACCGAATGGTGCGGGCAAGACGACGACCATTCGCATGATCATGAGGATCCTGCCGCCGGACGGCGGCGAGATCCGCGTCCTCGGGCAGCCGCTGGCGCAGAAGGGCCTCGACAGGATCGGATACCTGCCGGAAGAGCGTGGCGTCTACAAGCGGATGAAAGTGCGTGCGCTGCTCTCGTTCTTTGGTGAGCTGAAGGGCGTCCGCCCACGTGACACACGCGCGCGCATCGATCGGTGGCTGGAGCGGCTGGATCTGCTCGACCGCGCGGAGGCGCCGCTGCAGGAGCTGTCGAAGGGCATGCAGCAGAAGGTGCAGTTCATTGGATCGATCGTGCACGAGCCGGACATCGTGATTCTGGACGAGCCGTTCAGCGGTCTGGATCCGATTAACCAGCGGGTGCTCCGCGAGATCATCGACGAGCTCCGCACTGAAGGACGCACGCTCATCTTCAGCACACACATCATTGAGCACGCTGAGCGGCTGTGCGACCATGTCTGCATCATTGCGCGCGGCACCAAGGTGGCCGACGGATCACTGGCGGAGGTAAAGCGTCGGCATGGCTCCGAATACGTGCGCATTCGCGTCGCCGGCTCTTCGGCCGAACTCGCTCAGCGCCTGAAGCAGACCGGCCTCGTCGAACAGATCCGTGAACATGGCAGTGAGGTCGAAGTCGGACTCGCGGACGGTGCCGACCCGCAGCGCCTGCTCGAGGAACTCGTCGCTTCGGGTATCCCGGTGCGCCGCTTCGAGGTTGCCGAGCCGTCCCTCGAACAGGTCTTCATCGAACGAGTCGGCGGTGTCCAGCCGGCGGCGGAGGCCATCCATGTCTAGGATCACCCCGATCATCAAGCGTGAATTCACGGAGGGGATGGCCTCGCGCTCGTTCATTGTCGGGACGGTGCTCGGACCGCTGCTCATTATCGGCGTCTTCGTGCTCCAGATCTTCATCATCATGAAGTCGGGCGGGGGCGAACATCACGTTGCCATCGTCGATGCGACCGGTCGCGGCCTTGCGGAGCGTGTTGCGGAACACGCGCGCGAACGCGCCGCCCTCGGCCCATCGTTCATGGTGAAGCCGGTCTACACCTTCGACACGCGCGAGGCGCGACCCGACGAGTTCGACGCCGTGAGCACGGAGCTGACCGAACGAATCGTGGCTGAGGAGCTGGACGGGTTCCTGTGGATCCCGCCGGACGTCTTCACCGGCGGGCAGGCCGTATATGATGGGTCGAACGCAACCAGCTCCAAGGTGACGGGCGACCTTCAGGCGTCAGTTCAGCGCGCGGTCCATTCGGAGCGGCTGCGCGCGGAGGGCATCGACGAGGGGCGGCTCGGCGAGGCGTTGCAGGCCGTCCGGATGAACATCACGAAGACCGGCGTGGGCAATCCCATGGCCGCACGCATGCTCGCGTTCTTCATGGCGTTCGGTATCTACATCGTGGTCATGATGTATGGCCAGTCCATCATGTCCAGCGTGCAGGAAGAGAAGCGCGACCGCATCGTGGAGCTCATCGTCAGCTCTATCCATGCGCGCGATCTGCTCGTCGGCAAGGTGCTCGGCATCGGTGCTACGGGCGTTGTGCAGATGCTCATCTGGGTCGTCGCGGCCGGGTTGCTGCTCGCATACGGATTGACGGCTGCGGAGACGCTCGGCCTGAGCAGCTCCATGATCGAGTCGATCTCCGAACAGGCCGCACTGCCGAACGTGCCGCTCTCGGTCGGCGTGCTCTTCGTCGTCTACTTCGCCGGCGGCTTTCTGCTCTTCGCCACCCTGTTCGCATTGATCGGCTCGATGGTCACCAACGCACAGGAGGCTCAGCAGTTCGTTTTTCCGGTGCTGCTGCCATTCATTATCGGACTCTTCATCTCGATGCCGGCTGCGGAGAATCCCAACAGCACCATTGCAACGGTCGGGTCCTTCGTGCCCTTCACGTCACCCATGGTGATGCCCGTTCGCGCCAGCGCCACGAACGTCCCCCTCTGGCAGATCGCGGCGTCCGTCATCCTGCTGTTCGCGACAGCCGCGCTCATCATGTGGCTCGCGGCCAAGATCTACCGCATCGCGATCTTTGCGACCGGTCAGAAACCCACTTTCCGCGAGATCGTCTCCTGGATGCGAACCGCGTAGGAGCGGCGCGGGGGTCACAGCGGGTAGCGTAGGAACGCGCCCGCTGCCGCCTCTCCGCTGCCGCAAATTCACGCCGCCCCACCGGCCGCGACCGCGCATTTTGTAGCATCCCGGGACAATCCGGCCACCCCGGAATGCACCACTCGGGCATGCACGCGGCTCGCCGTCTTTTCCCAAATCGTTTCGTCATAACCGCTTAACCTCTTCGCCGCCAAACGGTACGGCCGTTGCCCCTTCCTGCGTATCGGCGGGCGGCAATGAGGCTGCCCGCAGGTGGTCCTGACGAAGGGGAAGCCACGTGGACGTGCTGTCGACATTGACACAGGCGAGTCCTGCCCTGCTCGCAGTGGTCGTTGCAACCGCAGTGATGTTCGCGGTCGCCGTCGCCTTTCTGGCGGCCGCTGCGCGGCTGCGGCGGGCGAACATGCGAAAAGCGGCTCTCTGGGCGAAGCTGGAGACGAAGATGGACGCTGTAATCGCGTCCATTGTGCATGGCTCGGGCGACGCAGCTACGCTGCACTCGCGAATCAAACCGTCCGAACACGTCGTGCTGCTGGACTATCTGTACAAGGTGCTTGTGTCGGAGACGCGGCCCGCTCGCCGTCGGCTGTATCAGGAGCTGGCACAGCCGTATCTGGCTGTACTGGAGAAGCGGGCCCGGACCGGAGACGTGTGGCAGCGCGCGCGCGCGATCCGGACGCTATCGGAGCTGGCCGGGCTCGGGGCCCGCGACGCGATCGTGGCCGGGCTGGATGCTGCGGAGCCGCATGTGGCGATGACGGCCGCCCGCGCGTACGCCCAGGTAGGCGTGGGGCCGGTGGCTCCACTGCTCGCCCGGCTCGAGCGGTATCACAACTGGGACCGGCGTCTGCTGCGGTCCGTGCTGGTCTCATTCGGTCCCTCGGCGGCGCCCGCTCTTGCCGAGACCTTCGCAGACCTGACACGACCGCCATACTCCCGTGCCGTATGCGCCGACGCGCTGGCTGAGCTGGATTACGTGCAGGCGGCAGGTGTCGCGGCCCGTGTGCTGCTGGAAGAGAACGACACCAATCTGCTGGCGGCGTCACTGCGACTGCTCGGTTCGGGATCGACTCCGGAACAGCGCGACGTCGTTCGCAACCTGTGCCGTATTCAGGATGAGATAGTCCGCGGGCAGGCGGTCGCCTGCCTCGCCCGCATCGGTGATGACGCCGACCTCGCCGACATCGTAGAGCCCGCCGTGCACGATTCCTCGCCATGGGTAGCGCGCGCCGCGGCGCACGGTCTGAAGCTGCGCGGTCGTAGCTCGACGCCTTCTGCGCCGGTCATCGACAGCGCCGACACGGGTCCCGCGATGGGTTCGACCCGTTCAGCTCTCAGCATGCTCGTGCCAGCAGGAGACGCCTCGTCAGATGAGCCGCGCCGCGCGGCAGGACGGGAGGAGTAATGCTGCTCGAGATCGCGTGGACGTCGCTCTATGTCTTCCACATCCTGGTGCTCGCCTACTTCGTTATCCTGAACGGGTACTACTTCGCGTCCAGTATCATGAGCTTTCGCGCGCTGCGGCAGTACTCGCGAAGTCTGAATGCGGGCACTGTTGATGATCTGGTGAGGTTCGGCAGTGCGCCGCCGGTGAGCATTCTGGTGCCGGCGTACAATGAAGCCGCCAACTGCCTGGGCGCGCTGCGCTCGCTGCTGGACCTCGATTATCCCGGCTACGAAGTCATCTTCGTGAACGACGGCTCGACGGACGCGACGATGTCGCTGCTGAAGCGCGAGTACGATCTGCAGCCCGCGTTCCGCAGCCCGACATCGAGTCTGGGGAAGGGCGTCGTCCGGGGCATCTATCAGAGCGCGACGTTCCCGGATCTCTGGGTCATCGACAAGGAGAACGGCGGCAAGTCGGATGCACTGAACGTCGCGCTCGATCATTGCCACACTCCGCTATTCTGTTCACTCGACGCTGACACGGCGCTGGAGAAGGACGCATTGCTGCGCCTCTGCCGTTCGTTCCTGGAGAACGGCGACGTCATCGCGTCGGGCGGAATCGTGCGTGTTGCGAACGGATCGACGTTCAAGGACGGCCACGTTCGTGACGTGCGCCTCCCGAAGAACCTGCTGGCTCAGCTCCAGGTGGTCGAATACCTGCGCGCATTCCTGGCGGGGCGCATGGGCTGGTCGAACGGCGGCGTGCTGCTGATCGTGTCGGGCGCGTTCGGCATGTTCCGCCGCGACGTGGTGGTGGGAGCGGGCGGCTACTCGGTGCGCAGCGTGGGCGAGGACATGGAGCTGATCGTCCGGCTGCACCGCTACATGCGGGAGCGCCGACAGCCCTATGAAGTACAGTTCGTGCCGGACCCCGTCGCATGGACGGAAGTGCCGGAGAATCTGCGTGTGCTGGCGCGTCAGCGTGACCGGTGGCAGCGCGGGCTGATGCAGAGCCTCGCGGCGCACAAGGTAATGCTTCTCAACCCGAAGTACGGACGCATTGGCATGGTCGCATACCCGTACTTCTGGTTCATGGAAGGGTTCGGACCGGCCGTCGAGGTACTCGGCTACGCCGCGTTCACAATCGCGTTCATCTTCGGCTGGGTCGCGACGGAGTTCGTCGTAGCGTTCCTGCTGCTGAGCGTATTCTCCGGCATCGCCCTGTCGTTGGCGGCGGTTGCGCTCGAGGAGCTCAGCTTCAGGCGTTACACCGGCGGCAGGGATTTCGGGCGGCTGCTACTGCTGTCCGTCATCGAGAACCTCGGGTATCGGCAATATCTCGCGTTCGCGCGCTTCAAGGGGCTCATCATGGCGATGCTCGGTCGGCGGGACTGGGGCGCGATGGAGAAGAAGGGTGTGCTGGAGCGCCGCGCGCTGGGTGAGGCGGCATGATACGCTCCCTCGTGATCGTGGCCGGGACGATACTCGCCGCAACCGCAGTGTCGGTGCCGCCGGCACTCCAGTGTCCGGACGTCGCGGATGCGTACACCGCGACCGGCTGGCGAGAGTACCAGGCGAATCGGCTGCCACAGGCGCAACGCGCATTCGCGGCCGCGCGCGCCCGCTGCCCGGACCACATCGAGTCGCGCGTCGGCCTCGGTTATGTCGCGTTGCGCAATGCCGAACTGGACAGCGCACGCATGCACCTGGAATGGGTGTTGAAGCACAACGCTCGGCACGTGGACGCGCTCACGGGCCTGGGCCTCGTCGCATGGCGCGCCGTGGAGTACGACGAGGCGCGCAGCCTGTTCGAGCAGGTACTGCGGCTCGATCCCGAGCGTGATGACGTGCGTCGTCACCTCGCGAGTGTACCGGAAGGCATGGGTCCGCGGCCGGACCGGCCGGAGCTCCTGCTCCCGGACTCGCTGGTGTTCCATGCACGCGCCAACGGCGACATCCTGGAGGTTCGCACTGCCAGTGGCTGGTCGCCGTTCTATATCAAGGGTGTAAACATCGGCGCGGCTCTGCCCGGCCGGTTCCCGAGCGAGTTCCCCGATTCGGCAACGTACCGCGGCTGGATCGATGAGATCGCCGCGATGGGCACGAACACCATCCGCGTCTACACGCTGCACCCGCCATCGTTCTACAGCGCGCTCGCCGCGCACAACGAGGCGCACCCGGATCGCGCGCTGTGGCTGCTGCACGGCGTGTGGGCGGAGCTGCCGCCGGGCGACGACTACCATAACGCGATCTGGAAGGCGGAGTTCTTCGGCGAGATGGAGCGCGTCATCGACGTGCTGCACGGCCGTGCGGATGTGCGGCCGCGGCCCGGCCACGCGGCCGGCTACTACACCGCCGATGTGTCGCGCTGGACGCTCGGCCTGATCCTCGGCCGCGAGTGGGAGCCGTACTCGGTCGCGGAATTCAACGAGCGCTACCCCGGTCCGCGCGGGTGGGACGGCCGTTACGTGGGGATCGATGACGCGCCGGCAATGGATGCCTGGATGGCGGAAGCGATGGACCACGCGGTCGCGTACGAAACGCTGGAGTATCGCACACAACGACCTGTCGCCTACACGAACTGGCCGACGCTCGACCCGATGCGACACGCGGTCGAGATCAACAGCCAGGATGAGCTGGCGATCCGCGGTGTGGACTACGATCGGACCCGGCGTGTGCACAACGAGGATGAGGTCGCGCTGGGCGAGGTGCCGGTGAGCGCGACGGCGCAGTACCCGGCCGGCTGGTTCGCGGCGTTCCACGTCTACCCGTACTACCCGGACTTCCTGGTGCACGACCCGGTCTACGGCGCGGCGGAGTCTCCGTACGGTAAGTCGTCGTACTTCGGCTACATGACGGACCTGAAGCAGCGGTTCCAGGGCGTGCCGCTCGTCATCGCGGAGTACGGTGTGCCGACGAGCTGGGGCATCGCGCACTTCAATCCGCAGGGCTGGCATCACGGCGGCCATACAGAGGCGGAGAGCGCGGAGATCAATGCGCGGCTCACACGCGAGATCGCAGCGGCGAACATGGCGGGCGGCGTGCTGTTCGCGTGGATCGACGAGTGGTTCAAGCATAGCTGGGTCGAGCAGCCCAACGAGCAGCCCGCCGAGCGGAACCGCATGTGGTGGAACCGCATGAACCCGGAGCAGCACTACGGCGTGAACGCGCTCGAGCCTGTCATGCGGCTGGGCGAAACACTCGGGCAGCGCCGTGCTGCATGGGACACCATCGCGCCGCTCTACGCAGGCGCGGACGGCACACGCATCCGCACACATGCCGACGAGGCCTTCCTGTGGCTGCACGTGAGCGGTCCGGCCGCCACGGCCGCCACGATCGGCAGTCTGGCCGTCGGCTTCGACATCGTCGATGCCGCCGCCGGCGCGCTGCGGTTCCCGGGCGCGGGTGCACCGCCGAGCGCCGCAGGACTGGAGTATGTGCTCGAGATCGATTCCGCGGAGGCGCGTATCGTCGCGGCTCCGGGTGCTTTCGCGTTCGAGGTGCAGACGCTGCCGCGCGGCGCGGTGCGGGGTGACATTGCCAGTCAGATCCAGAACAGGCCGACGGGCTTCTTCACGGGCTCCTACACGCATGGCCTGCGGCCGGCACACAGCCGCGCGTCGAAGGCGGACGGCCGTTACGAGCGTCTTCTGACCGTAGTGAACCGCGCCCGGGTCGCGGCCGATTCGACGCATTACCTGGGGATGGGCTATGACCGCGGCGTGCTGCGCGAGGGTCCGCTCCCGGATGGAGCGTGGGAACGCATCGGCGCCGGTGCGATCGAAGTTCGCATTCCGTGGAGCCTCATCGGCGTGACCGACCCCAGCAGCCGTTACGTGCGGGATCCCGCCACCACTGAATCGCGGCAGGTGGATGGCATCCGCATCGTCGCCGCCGCGCGCGGGGCGCGCGGCGAGTGGCAGGTCTGGCCGGAGTCAGGCCAGAGTCAGGATGTCGCGCATTTCACATGGACGGCCTGGGAGCAGCCGCGCTTCCGGAGCCGGCGCCGCCCGGTGTTCGACGCCATGCGGCAGGTATTCCAGGAACTGACTCCGGCAGCGCGCGTGGTGAACCCATGAGCGCGCGAGAGACAACGATGAGGATACTCACGATGAGACATGTTCTGCTCGCGGTCGCGGGGGCCGTGCTGATGCAGGCACTGGTGACGATGCCTGCGACCGCGCAGCAGGAGGATCCGGCCGCAGCAGCCTGGGCGGCGGGCGACCATGCACAGGCGCGCGCGCTGTACACGCAGCGTGTCGCGGCAGACTCGATGGACGTGCAGGCGCTGCATCGGCTGGGCCTGCTGTTCGGCTGGGAGCGCGAGTACGTCCGCGCGATACCGCTGCTCGAGCGCGTCGTCCGCCTGGCGCCCTCTGCGGAGGCGCGCACCGACCTCGCGAACGTGCTGGCATGGAGCGGCAGCTACGATCGTGCGCTGGCCGTGCTGGATGATGTCATCGCGCATGCCGCGACATCGGACGCGCTGCACACGCGTGCCCGGTTCCTGTCGTGGGCCGGGCGTTACGGCGAAGCGGCTTCCGCGTATCGCGCGCTGATCGACGCGGATGCGTCGGACGCCGAAGCGCTGCGCGGAATGGCGCGCGTCACGACCTGGCGCGGCGACCTGAAGGCCGGGGAGAGGCTCTGGCGGGATGCGCTCGCGGCGGAGCCGGACAACGCGGATGCCCATGTAGGCATGAGCCAGGTGCTTCGCTGGCGCGGCCGCAGCCGCGAGGCGCTGGACCATGCGGAAGCAGCCGCCCGGCTCCGTCCGGACGACCGTGATGTGCTCGAGCAGCTGGCATGGGCCGAAGCCGGCTTCGCGCCGCGCGTTGCGCCGACGTTCTCGGCCGAGACGGATTCGGATGAGAACCGGCTGTACACGGCGGCCATCAATGCGACGGTGCCGTTCACGCGCAGGGTGTCCGCCACGCTGAACGGCTATGTGCGACGGGCGGACGGGCCGACCCCGCTCGGCACGGATCCGACGCCGGAGTCCAGGTCGGCGCTGGCCGGCTTGCGCGCCGAGCTCGGTGACGGCTGGGCGCTGTCGGCCGCCGGCGGCGTGACCGACCGGTCCGCCGGCGATCCCACCGCCGTCTACAGTGCGGCTATCGCATCACCGGCATGGCTGCCCGTAACCGCGTCGGCCGCATGGTCGCACAGCGTGCTCGACGCGACCGCCGACCTGATGGGGCGCGACGTCACGATGGACAACGTATCGCTGTCGGCGGGTGCCGAGCCGCTGCGCTCGCTCCGGGTGGATGCCGGCTTCTCATTCACGCGCTTCGAGAGCCTGACGTCGAACGACCGGCTGCTCGGTCGCGTCGGGCTCGAGGTGCGGCCCACATCATGGCTGCGCGTGCGCCCGCGCGTCACGGCGTTCCGCTTCGAGAACACCGTGCAGGAGGGCTACTTCGCTCCGGACGAGTATGGCCTGGCCGAGCTGGGCATCGGCATCGACCGGTACATGAGCCGCTGGTCCATCAGCGCCGAGGCCGCGCCGGGCGCGCAGCGCATCGGCAGTGACGGCGACATGCAGGGCGCGCTCAGTGCCCGGGCACGTGTCGGGTACACAATCGCGCCCGGGCGCGAGATCGGAATCGGTGTCACGTTCTCTGAGCTGGGGCTCGAGCGGCTCACGCCGGGCGACGCGGGGTATCGCTACCAGGCGATGGTACTCTCCGGTTCCTGGGGCTTCTGAACGCGACGTGCAGTCGAACGACATTGCTGCCGCCCTGGCGGCACTGACAGCGGTGCAGAACGGACAGGGCGGCTGGGGCTGGCGGCGCGGCGCACCCGCAAACACGGAGTGCACAGCGCTCGCCGTGCTCGCTCTCAACGCATGGCAGAATGCAGTTGACGACGCCGCACCTCATCTGAGGGGCGGCATCGCCTGGCTGCGAACGAGCCAGCGCGCGGACGGCAGCTGGCCGATGAGCGAGCAGGTGCCCGACAGCAGCTGGATGACCAGCGTGGCATCGTTTGCACTCGCCCGTGCGGCGGCCGACGGGGGGCATGCGGAGCGCGGAGCGCGATGGCTGCTCGCCAACCGCAGCCGCGGTCCTACGTTCCTGCAGCGGATCATCATGCGCCTGTCGTCAGCACCACCGCTCGTCGATCAGGACCCCGAGCTTCTCGGCTGGCCCTGGGCTGACGGCACGTCCCCGTGGGTGGAGCCGACATCGTGGGCACTGCTGGCGCTGAAGGAGGTACGCTCGACCCTGCCGCAACGCCCCACTCGCGACCGCATCGAGGAGGCGCACCGACTGCTGGCCGACCGGATGTGTCGCGGCGGCGGCTGGAACTACGGCAACAAGGCAGTTCTGGGATTCGACCTGTCGCCTTATCCTGATACGACGGCGCTCGCGCTCATCGCACTGCAGGATCACCGGATCGAGGGGGTCACCGAGCCGAGCATCGCGGTACTGCGGCAGATGCTCTCCGGCTATCGTTCCTCGCTCGTTCTTGCACTCTCGATCCTTGCACTGCAACTCTATGGGCACGATATCACGGCTGAACGCGACGATCTGCGCGGGCGCCTGCCCGCGCTCGTCTCCAATGGCGAAGTCCGCACTACTGCGTTTGCCCTGCTTGCGCTCGATGAACGACAGCCTCACTTCCGCGTGACCCCATGATCGACAGGCGCGAGTTTCTGAAGGTTTCAGCGATGGCCGCCGCCGGAGCAGCCGCGGGGTGCAGCCCGCCAGAGCAGCCGACGGTCGATCCATCGCGCTTCTCTCGCCCTGACCGCTCCCGGATCGCGATTCTGGCGCATGCCGAGTACGACGACGCACTTGGCGACACCGTGCTGCGCGGTCTGCGCCTGTTCGACCTGGATGTCCGCGACCGCCGGGTACTGCTGAAGCCGAACCTGGTCGAGTTCGATCCGAACGGCGTCATCAATACGCAACCTGCGCTCATCGCAGCGACTGTCGAAGCGTTCCGGAAGCTCGGCGCGCGCGAGGTGGTTGTCGCTGAGGGGCCGGGCCATCGCCGTGACAACGAGTATCTGCTCGACGCATCCGGTCTGGGCTACGCCATGCGCGACGCCGGATCCCGATACGTGGATCTGAACACCGACAGTGTCAGAAAGACAGGTCTTCGCACACCGTTCACCGGGCTCGGTGCGCTCTATCTCCCGGAATCGGTTCTCGATGCCGATCTGATCGTGTCGATGCCGAAGCTCAAGACTCACAAGTGGGCCGGTGCCACGCTCTCGATGAAGAACATGTTCGGCATCGTCCCCGGCTCCGTTTACGGCTGGCCGAAGAACGTCCTGCACTGGCACGGCATCGAGAACAGCATCATGGACATCAACGCTGCGCTGGACGTGCCACGATTCAACATCGTCGACGGCATCGTCGGCATGGAAGGCAACGGTCCCATTCAGGGGGACGCGCGCCATAGCGGCGTGCTCGTGTTCGGCGCCGACCCGGTGGCAGTTGACGCGACAGGTGCGCGCCTCATGGGCCTCGATCCGACGAAGATGGCGTATCTGAGCACTAGCGCCACTTTCCTGGGGAATGTGGAGGATGACCGCATCGAGCAGATCGGTGAGCAGGTGAGCACATACGGTCAGAAGTATCGACTGCTCGACAGATTTCAGCATCTGGCGGTGTGATGGCGGCGGACGCCGCAGTCCCGCCGCGATCCGCCCGGGAACTGCAGTCGGATGCGCCATCACTGAGCGGGCAGGACTCGAAAGATGCGTGGCGTTTCCGCGCGGCAGCCGCGACCGTCGTTGTCGCCATCACGGCGCTCAAGCTGCCGGATCTGCTGTCGTCGTACGCGGGAGGCTATCATGATGACGCCGTTTACCTGGTGACGGCACGCGCCCTGGCGGAGGGCGACGGGTATTCCATCGCAAGCCTTCCTGATCCGCTGCCGCAGACGAAGTATCCTGTCCTTTTCCCTGCACTGCTCGCCCTCGTCTGGAAAGCATATCCGCACTTCCCTGAGAATCTCCCTCTTCTGCGGCTCGTGCCGTGGGCCGCCATGTGGCTCTGGATGTGGCTGCTGTGGAAGCTGATCGGGGAGGAGCTCGGCAGAAGGGAAGCCGCAACCTGGATCATACTGCTGATGCTTGCGGCGCCACTGACGCTCTATCTGGGAACGCACCTGCTTTCGGAGACGCTGTTTGCAGCGCTATCCACCTGGGCGATTCTGCTCATGGTGCGGATCGGCCGCGGGAGTGGTTCTTTGCCGCTGCGTAGCGCCGTCCTTCTGGCCGTCGTCTGTTCTCTCGCGTTCCATACCCGGACCATCGGCTTCACTCTGTTGCCTGCCGCGGCCGTGACGCTGTGGCAACGGCGAAGCCTCAATGCTGCATTCGCGTTCGGTCTGGTCTGGCTGGGTCTCTGCCTGCCGTGGTTCCTCTGGCAATCCGCTCATGACGGTCCGCTCGATGCGACTCTGGCCTACTACACCAGCGGCAACTACTCGAGCTGGAATGTCCTGAGTGGCGGGGTCAGCGTTCTGGGCAACGTTCTCAGCACCAACCTCGCGGCTCTCGCTCTGGCTCCCGCCTGGCTCTGGAACCTCCCGGCAGGCCTGCAGATTCCCTGGCTGCTCGTGATGGTCATGGTCCTTGCCGTCGCGGGTGTCCTTGGAATGCTGAGAAGCCGTCTCGCAGCACCGGCAGTATGGCTGCTGGGTACAGTCGCGGTTGTGCTGTTGTGGATGTGGCCACCACTCCGATTTGTCGTGCCCGTGGTGCCTGTCTATCTGCTGGGGCTCGCACCGCGCTCACTCGCAGAGGGTGCGCGGTGGACTGTGACGGTCGGGCGAATTATCGCCGGCGCCCTGCTGCTGCTCGGAGTGAGCCAGCACATTCCCCCGACATGGCATACGGGGGGGTGGAACACGGTATCGATCAGCCGCACCGAACGGCTGGAAGGGCGAGAAGTACTGGCGGGGGTCGACTGGATCGAACGGAACACACCGGCGAACGCGGTCATCGCCGCGAACCTCGACCCCATCTACTCGTTGTACAGCGGTCGAAAAGGGATAAGGGCCTTCGCGGCTGACCCCTACCGCCTGTACTATGCTCCCGGTGCGCCTGCGGGGGCACTCGGAAGCGAGGACACTCTTCGTAACCTGCTTGTCGAGCATCACGTTACACACGTTGTTCTGGAGGATCTGGAGCTCTTTGGCGAGAGGATACCACTCCGTGAACAGATCGAGCGGCTCAACAGCCGCTGGCCGGACTTTCTTCACGAAGCCTGGCGGTCACAGGAGGGTCGCGTGACCATATACAGGGTTGGACGGTGACCGCCGTTCTCTGGCATAACGCAATGATTGGCATTATGTTGTGCGGCACCCCCGGACAGGACCCGCTATCCGCGAGTCCCATGTAATCTGCAATCCGAGCAGCGCGTCGAAGCGTTTCGTACTGCGGCTTTGGCCTCGGCCGAGGAGAAACCGTCACTCCGATGTCCCTCCACCGCAAGATCATCGGCTGGTTCGTCGTCTTTGCCGTCCTGACGATCACCGTCTTCGGCCTGAGTGACTACGTCCAGTCCACGCGCGCGCTGCGTTACGTGCTCGAGTCGCGGGCGGGATCGCTGGCGCTGCAGGTCGCGAGCGACATCGAGCAGCGGCACACTGGTCTCCAGGCGGAGCTGCGCGCACTGGGTTACGCCGCTGCGGCGGGTGCCGTCGATGCGCTGCCCGCGCCGACCGGGCGATATTCGCTGGTCGAGGTTTACGCCGGCGACGCGCTGATCTACCGGGCGGGCCAGGCGGACCGCGGGCAGGATCCGCTGCCGGGTTCGTGTGCGGCCGGAAGCGTGCCGTTCGATGTGCGCTTCCTCGATGCTGCCGGGAAGCCATTCAGAGTCGGTGCGCGGATGAGCGTGGAGGATTTTTTTGCGGCCGTGCCATCCGTGGCCTCCCGCCTTGGCGAGCGCGGATTCACAACCGTGATGAACACGGGTGACGGATCTCTGATCTTCGATCCGGGCTGCACGATCAGCACGAACGACGATCCGAACGGTCTGGCCGCAGCCCTGGCTGCCCGCGTTATCGAACACGCCGCCGCGCCCCCCCGGACGGCGGCCTCCGCCGATCTGAGTGACTTTCGCACCGACCCGGTCGTCCTGACGACGGCGCGGGCGGTGGCGCCCGCATGGACCACGGTCGTGAGTCTCGACTACGGCGAGTTCGCTGCGCCTTTTGTCGTCCTGCGCTGGCAGTATTTCGGTCTGATGGGCGCCGTGCTCGTGGCGGCGCTGGTGGTAGTGCTGGCGGGTATCCGGCGTGACATGAGGCGGCTCGCCGCCATATCGACGGCTGCCGACGCCATTGGCCACGGTCGCTTCGACATATGGCTGCCGCCGCCGACGGGTGATGAGATCGGACGGGTCTCGCTGGCGCTGGGCCGGATGGCCGACCGGCTTGCGAGCAGCCTGCGACAGATCGAGGTCAGCCGGGCCATGGCGGCCGTCGGGGAGCTGGCGACGTATCTGTCCCACGAAATTCGCAATCCACTCAGCTCGATCCGGCTGAACCTGCAGATGCTGCGGCGTGATCTGCGCACGGGCAAAGTGCCGGAGGATGGTGAGCATCTCGTCGGGCTCTGCCTCTCCGAGCTGCAGCGGCTCGACGATGTGGTCAGGACGGTGCTCGAAGTGGGTCGCGCAGAATCGCGGGCGAGCGGCACGTGCACCGCGCACATCGTTATCGAGGAGACGCTGCGCGTTATGCAAGGCAAGTTCACGGAGCGCGGCATAAAAGTGGAAGTGGGGCTGGAGGCTTCCCGGTCCGACGTGGCGATGGCGTCTGCGTCCCTCCGCAGCATCGTCATCAATCTCCTGCTGAACAGTGTCGATGCCATGCAGGGGAGTACCAGACGGCGTGTTGCCGTCACTACCCGAATCCTGGATGAGGCAGGCGCACCGCGATTCGAATTGCGCGTCGCGGACACCGGACCGGGAGTGCCGCCCCATCTGCGCGAGCGCATTTTCGATCCCTTCTTCACCACGAAGGCCTCCGGCAACGGGGTGGGGCTGCCGACCGCGGTGCGCGCCGTTCAGGAGTGCGGCGGTGTGCTGCGCTATGAATCGGCCTCCGAATGGGATAGTGGAGCGGAATTCGTGCTCGAGCTGCCTCTCGCAGCTCCCGGTGACACGGTGGCGGAGAAACGAACCATGACAGCTGCGAATGCAAAATGACGAGAAGCAACGGCGACACCGCGACACGCAGGATTCTGGTAGTGGAAGACGATGCCGCCCACCGTGCCGCCCTGGAGCGCCACCTCGGTCGCAGCGGCTTCGAGGTGCTGGCATGCGATTCCGCCGAGCAGGCACTGAGCCGGTTCAGCAACTTCGAGCCCCATCTCATCATCTCGGACATCCGCATGGGCGGAATGAGCGGAATGGAGCTGCTCAGCACGCTGATGGAGCGGTCCCCTGGCGCACGTGTGGTGCTCATTACCGCGCACGACGACATGCAGCTGGCGGTGGACGCCATGACTGGCGGTGCCACGGACTTCCTGATGAAGCCGCTCGACCTCGACGAGCTCGATGAAGTGGTCAATCAGGCACTCCTGAGCGAGGCGAGAGTCGCGCCCGAAGTCCCCGAGATGCCGACTGGTACCGGACGCCTCGTCGGACGGGACCCGCAGATGCTGGAGATCTACAAGCTGGTCGGGCGGGTAGCGCGCACCGACGCTCCGGTTCTTATCCGCGGTGAGACCGGCACCGGAAAGGAGCTGGTCGCGCGTACCATTCACGAGAATTCCTCGCGGAAACATGCGCCGTTCATCACCGTCAACTGCGCCGCCCTGCCAGAGCCGCTTCTGGAATCGGAGTTGTTCGGGCACCTCAAAGGTTCCTTTACGGGCGCCAGCTCGGACCGGCGCGGCCGCTTCGAGCTCGCGTCTTCCGGAACCATCCTGCTGGACGAAATCGGTGATACCAGCCCCGCCTTCCAGGCCAAGCTGCTGCGCGTGCTGCAGGAAAAGGAGTTCTATCCCGTCGGGGGAGAGACGGCGCGCCACACTGACGCCCGTATCATCGCGGCGACACATCGAAATGTGGAAGAACTGACCCGCACCGGCGCGTTTCGGCAGGACCTCTACTTCCGGCTCCGCGTGGTCGAGCTCCAGGTCCCGCCGCTGCGCAGACGCCTCAGCGACATACCGCGCCTTGCGCGCCATCTGGCCGCCAAGGCCGCCGCGACCCTTGGCAAGCAGGTGCCCGTGATCAGCGATGCGGCCATGGCCGTTCTGCTGAACCATGACTGGCCCGGCAATGTCCGTGAGCTGGAGAACACCATCATGCGAGCCGTGGTGCTGGCTCAGGATACCTTACTCGGACCTGACGATTTCGACGTTGGCGAGAGCGCCAGCCCGACCTCGCTCGCGGGAGCACCACCCGAGCTGCAGGAGGGGCTTGCTTCACTCGCGGACATGGAGCGAGCCTACGTTCAACACGTGCTGGCCCGTACCGGCGGACATAAGTCCCGCGCCGCCGAGATCCTGCGCGTTTCCCGAGGTCGGCTCGACCGCATCATCGAGAAGCACGGACTGACCACCGGTTTCGGTTGAACCTCGCCCGGCCCGAACCGCGCCGTGTCTCACTTCGCGACAGCACCCGATGTAATGCCGCGGGACATTAGCACGCCGTTCCGCGCGCGGCTGCTGCTCTCCTTCCATGTGACTGCACGCAATCCGCCCCCACAGCGGTCCGGTCCGACACTTGTACGTACAATCCGCGCAGCCGCCGAGGACGGCAGGCAGCGCATGAACGCAGCACGGGGTCGGCTGGAATCTGAATGAGCTTCGTCCGAGTGGTCAATGAGTCCCGACAGAAGGTGCTGGGAGGGCGGATCCGTCTCGTCCATTCGCTCAGAGCACGCATGCGCGGGTTCCTGTTCCGCCGCGCGCCCAGGGCCGGCGAGGGTCTGTTCCTGGCTCCGTGCAGGGGCGTGCACACCTACTGGATGCGCTTTCCTCTGGATGTGATCCTGATCGACGAAACGGGTAACGTAGTGGCTGCGCACGCCGGCCTGCGTCCGGGTACCCGCACGCCCATCTACCGCGCCGCTCGTTTTGCGCTCGAACTCCCCGCCGGGTCCATCGAAGCCACCGACACGATGGTGGGCGACCGTTTGAGCTGGAAACCGGTGGTCGAAGTCCAGTCCTCTCCTCCGCCCGCGGACGGCGCTTCAAGCGCACGATCCTGAGCTGTCACGGCATGGTCCGTTCAGGTACCAGTCGGGTCGACACGCTTCAACGGCATACGCCGGATCAGCATCAGCCACGCTGGCAGATCTCCTTCATTCGGGCGCCGGAGGATCAGAATGGTTGCCGGGAGGTACATCAGCGCGATCAGGAGCATGCCGGCCGTCGTCACCCATTCCTGAAACGCACCCATTACCTCGGGGTCCACGGGTGCGACGCGGCTATCCAGGTAAGCCTGCAGAACCATCGCCAGGAATGACAGAGTGGCCAGCAGGAAACTCTCCCTCCATGTCTTCGGGATCAGCATGAGCGGCAGGGCCTCATACACCAGTGTGGTGTGCGGTACGCATGCGAGCGCCACGAGCAGCCGCGCCTCCGGCCTCCGCCACCGTGACAGTGCGAGGAGCACAAGAAACCCCCCCGGGAGCAGCACAGGCGGCGTGAAATGAGGGGCACTGCGGACGAGCCTCAGCCAGCCAACCGGCCATGAGGGTTGCACCACGAGGCTGAGGAGTACAAGCGCACCGCCGCCGAGAATACACCACCTCAACAGCCTGCGGTCGGATGAAGCGGCTGCGATCGCGACGCCGATATTCGGCTTCAACAGCAACAGCGGGCCCAGCCACGGCAGCACGAAGGCTGCTGTGAGCAGGGGCGACCACTGCACGGAAGCCATTGCTCCGACATACGATCCGGAGAGAAAGATCGGGAGCCGGTGCCAGCCGTTCACAGTGATCGCGTACGCCAGCAGGCATGCCGATGCGAAGGTGAAGACGAGTTGCGCCAGCTCGAGCGGCAGCGTCGCGAGCGGCAGGAAGGCGAGCATGGTTGGCAACGGATAGTACAGCGGAAATTCGATGTCGAACTGCAGACCGGGTCCGACCACCGAATACGGATTCATCCCGCGAAGCATGGCTCCGCTCGCATGCCACACCTGCTCGATGTCGCTGATGTAATCCGGTGACGATGACGCCCCCCAGTAGAACGATGTGCAGACCAGCGCAATGAAAACGCTGACCAGCAGGCGCTCCGTCCGTCCGGGGCCGGAATCGAATCGCGCAAAGCGGAGCGGATTGTTCGTGTTGGGCGGCAAGCGGAACCCTGGCAATGACCGTGACGGCGTGGAGCAACTGCTCGGCGGAACGCGCCAACAGTATATCCGTGCCCGCGGGAGCCACAAGGAAATAGCGTACGTCAGCACCACCAGGCCGAATGACTGGCCGTGCGCGTCTCTCGAGCACGCGGATCACTCCATTGTGTTACAGAGAGTGTGTCCCGAACTGGAACAGGGTGGGCGTCACGGGCCCCGCTTTCCGGCTGCTGATTCTTGCTAAGTGCATGTCACTTGGCAACATGCGCCAAGGCCCGATGCGGGGCACGTGCCATGCCTCAGGTACCACCCGACGGCGCTGGACCAATTGTGCCGGTGCCTCGCCAGGAAGGGTGGACAGGAACCACCCACCTGTCTCCAACACAACAGGCCAACTGGCCGGAGGATGCAATGGTTTCAGCGATGAAGCGGTTCTGGAACGACGAGTCGGGCGCAACGGCAGTCGAGTACGGCCTCATGGTGGCCCTGATCGCGGTCGTGATCATCGTCTCGGTGGCGCTGCTGGGCACGAACCTGAACAACAAGTTCAACAGCGTCGCAGGCAGCGTGCAGAACGCCGGCAGCTGAGGCTCGGGGCATCCCGGGCCGTGCATTCAGCCGGCCCGGGCTCACACTGGCCGAACGCCCACACAATTTGGAGACGACCGAAATGACACTGTTACGCCAGCTGATGGATGATGCCTCCGGAGCAACTGCCGTGGAGTACGGCCTCATGGTCGCTCTGATCGCGGTAGCACTGATTGCTACGGTGACGGCGCTGGGCGTCAACCTGCGTGCTCTGTTCACGAACCTTGCGCTCGGCCAGGCACTCGGCGGCGGATCCTAGGATTGGCAGTGTCAGCACTCAGTCTCACGTTGCTGGCCGTCGTCCTTGCTGCCATGTGGACGGATGTGCGGTTCCGTCGCATACCGAACGGCCTTACCGTGACCGCACTCGTGGCCGCGCTGGTCCTGCGCCTGATTCTGGGCGCGACCGCGTTACTGGACGGAATGCTCGGAGCCGGTCTCGCGCTGGTGCTCGTGATGCCGCTCTTCGCACTGGGCGGCGTCGGCGGCGGGGACGCCAAGCTGCTGGTGGCCGTCGGCGCGTTCCTGGGCCCGAAGGGATTTCTTGTTGCGCTCCTCGCCACCGCGATAGCGGGCGGGGTGATGTCGCTGGCCTGGACGGCACGACGAGGTGTGATTCTGCCGGCGCTGCTCAACACGCGCGGACTGCTGAAATACGTGATTACGGCCGGCCGCAGAGGAGAGCGCACGACGCTCGCCATGCCCGGCGCGGTCAGCATCCCGTACGGCGTGGCTATCGCCGCGGGAGCGATCTTCGCGCTGTGGTTCGCGGCCGCATGAGGGAGCTGAAGCACAGCCTCCGGGCTGAAGAAGGACACAGGCTGCACAACGTTAGACAAAGGGAATTGCGATGAGAACGAGTCGGCTGCCGATTATCCTGCTGCTGGCCATTATCATGGGAACCGCGGCCGGTTTCCTTGCGCTCCGTCAGGTGCGCGGCGGAGCGTTGAAGGCCGTGGTGACGGAGCGGGGGGTCGTACACCTGGCCGTGGCGGGTCGTGACCTGCCGGTCGGGTCGATCCTCGCCGCAGAGGACATCCGACTCGTGGAGTGGCCGGCAGAGGTCCTGCCGATCGGATACTCCGGCTCCGCCGAGGAGCTCGTGGGGCGCGGGTTGCTGGCGCATGTCCGCGCCAATGAGCCGCTGCTGAGCGAGAAGCTGGCGGACCGCAACGGCGGCGGGGGCCTGCCAATCCTGATCCCGGCGGGCATGCGGGCTGTCAGCGTGCGGGTGGACGAGGTGGTGCAGGTGGCCGGATTCGTGACGGCGGGTACACGCGTCGACGTGCTGGTCACGCTCGATGGTAATGATCCGTCTTCTACGACGACACGACTCATCCTGCAGAACGTACCGGTCCTCGCCGCTGGTCAGACGGTGGAACGTGATCGCGAGGGTACGCCGGCTACCGTCAGTGTGATCACACTGCTGGTCTCCCCGACTGATGGTGAGCGCCTGACGCTGGCATCCACGCAGGGTCGCATTCAGCTGGCGCTGCGCGGCATGATGGACATGGCGGAAACGAACACCAGCGGGGTACGCCTTTCAGGTCTGATCCAGGCGCCGCGGCAGTCGACTCCCGCTACGCGGTCCGTGCGTGTGCAGCCGTCCAGGGAGGACGCGACCATCGTCGAGACGTTCCGTGGCGGCGTCCGGACACTAACGCGATTCCAGTAAAACCTGTTGCGGTCGCCCCGTGGGCGGGAGCCGCTTTCTTATCCGACGAAGGAGAACCATGAGCCGGGCATTCGGGGAGGTGTTCCAAAGGATCATGCTGTGCATTCTGCTGGCGGGCGGCGTGTCCGCACTGGCGGCGCTACCGACTGCAGCACAGCAGGTCCAGAGCACGGGCGTGGTAACGGTTGCGCGCGGTCAGTCCGCGCTGCTGACGCAGCCGCGCGCTGTGCAGCGCATCTCCATCGCGGATACAACCATCGCGAATGCATTCCTCGTCTCGCCCCAGGAACTGCTGGTGAACGGGATCGGCCTGGGTACCACGACGCTCATCATCTGGGACCAGACGGGCGGTCGCCGCACGTACTCGGTCGAGGTGACTGCAGATGCGTCCGCGCTTCAGCGCACACTCGACACTCTCTTCCCGGCGGAAGACGTACGTATTACCGCCGTGGGAAACATGCTGATTCTGACCGGTACCGTTTCCGACCTGCAGGCGGTGAGGCAGATCAGGGAGCTGGCGGGATCGACGGGCGCGCAGGTGGTGGACAACATGCAGGTGCCCGGCGCGCAGCAGATAATGCTGCAGGTTCGGATCGCTGAGGCATCGCGTAATGCCATCCGCGAGTTCGGCGCAGAGCTCGCTGCCCGCAACCCGCAGAACATCACGGGCGAGGGCGGTGACTGGTTCATCGAGACGTTCTCGGATGGTCTCATGCGGCTTCTCATGCTGGAGCCAAACGCGTCTGTGGAGGCGGTGCTCAGAGGATTCCGCACCACGGGTGAAGTACGCACGCTGGCCGAGCCGAACCTGATTGCGCTCGACGGCACCGAGGCGTCCTTCCTTGCGGGTGGCGAGTTCCCCTTTCCGATGGCGCAGGGTGAGTTCGGCCGTGTGACTGTCGAATGGCGGGAGTTCGGTGTGCGTCTGAACTTCCTTCCGACGATCATGCCGAGCGGAGCCATCCGTCTGCGTGTCGCACCGGAAGTCTCATCGCTGGATTTCTCGACCGGCCTGGTGATCTCGGGATTCGCCATTCCATCGATGCTTACGCGCAAGGCCGAGACGACCGTCGAGCTGTTGCACGGGCAGACGTTCGCCATTGCAGGGCTGCTGGACAACAACACTCTGGAAAGCGTGACCCGTCTCCCGATCCTGGGTGACATCCCGATCATTGGTGCGCTGTTCCGCAACAAGAACAGGCGCGAGGACCGGATGGAGCTGCTGGTTCTGGTTACGCCGTGGCTGGTCGCGCCTTACGATGAGGCACCGCCCATACCGCCCGGGGAGCCGGATACCTGGAGCCGGGACCGACACATGCGGCCGCCGGTTCCGCATCCGTTGCCCGTACCGCAGCGCCGTGTGCCGCCGCCGAACGACGGTGCCCGGTGAGCTCGAGGCAGAAGAACGATGGCTGAAGCCATGATCGCCGTGAACATCCCCAGCGTCGTGATCTCGACGGATGCGGCATTCCGCGAAGCGCTGAAGCGCGCGCTTACCGCGTCGCGCCAGCCGATCACGGTTGCAGCGGAAATCACGGTACCGTTCACGGCTATCGCCGATCAGCAGCTCAAGCAGCTGCGAGAGGCCCGGCCGGTGATCGTATTCGTGGACCTGGAAGCGGATCCCGTACTCGGGGTGAAGCTGGTGCAGTTCCTGGCCGATTCGCATCCGGATCTGCGCTTCGTGGCCGCCGGCCCGGCGCCCTCGCCGGAGCTGCTCATGAACGCCATGCAGGCTGGCGTATCGGAGTATCTGACGAAGCCGCTGACGCAGGAGTCACTCTCCGGCGCACTGGAGCGCATGGAGCGGAAGCTCGGCGCTGCGGGCGGCGTGGTTCACGAACCCGGCAAGCTGCTGGCCTTCTTCAGCGCAAAAGGGGGATCCGGCTCCTCGACGGTGGCCGCGAACCTGGCCATTCACCTGCACCAGCTGACAGACAAGCGCGTCCTGCTGCTCGATCTGGATCTGGAGCTGGGCGAGATCGCGCTGTTCCTGGGCGTGCAGCCCCGGTTCAACTTCGTCGACCTGGTGCACAACTTTCACCGACTGGATGCCGAGCTGCTGGCCTCGTATATCGAGCGACACGAGTCGGGTGTCCACCTGCTGTCGGCGCCGTTCCATCCGGAAAAGGTGGAAGCGGTCAGCGGCGATCAGATCCGGCAGATCCTGAAGTTTCTGAAACACAATTACGACTACGTCGTGGTGGACACGCCGCGCTCGTTCTCACCGGCCGCCACGGCGGCGTTCGAACAGTCGGACGCCATCTACATAGTGACGGCGGTCGATCTGCCGTCACTGCGCAACATCAAGCGGTCATTGCCGCTGCTCGAGCGTATCACCGGCGCACAGCTGAAGGACCGGGTGCGCCTGGTCGTGAACCGATATCACCCCGACAACGTCATCTCGCTCGAAGAGGTTCATCGTACGCTCGGTCTGAACGTGCACTGGAAACTGTCCAACGACTACGAGGCCGTGATCAACTCGATCAACGCCGGTAAGCCGCTGATGTCAGACAACCGCAACTCCGCGGTCAAGAACGATTTGCGTGCGCTAGGCGCTGAAATCGCCGGCCTCAAGCCGCTGGCCGGCAAGAAGCGCAGCGGTCTGCGCGGTCTCTTCCGTAACAGCACGAGCTAGGAGAAATCATGCCCACGGAAACGAACGGCAGGCCGGCATGGATGACGGTGGAGCCAGTCGAAAAGCCTGTCTCACCGGCTGCGCGCACACCAGCCAAGGGGGACGGTTCCGAGAACTATGGCACTTCCTCGGCCGTGCAGGAGATCAAGGGCCGGGTGCACCGCAAGCTGCTGGAGCGGCTGAACCTGTCGCAGCTCGACACACTGGATCGTACCCACGTTCTGAGTGAGGTGCGCAAGGTCCTGCACGAGCTGCTGGCGCGCGAGACCGTACCGCTCAACTTCGAGGAGCGCGAGGAGCTCAGCACTCAGATCCTCGACGAGATCTTCGGGTTCGGGCCGCTCGAGCCACTGTTGAAGGACCCGGATATCTCGGATATCCTGGTGAACACGCACAAGCAGGTGATGGTCGAGCGCGAAGGCAAGCTGCACCCGACCGAAGTGCGCTTCAAGGACGACAAGCATCTGCTGCAGATCATCGACCGCATCGTCTCGGCGGTCGGCCGACGTATCGACGAATCGCAGCCCATGGTGGACGCCCGACTGCCCGACGGGTCGCGTGTCAATGCCATCATTCCGCCGCTCGCCATCGACGGTCCCCACCTGTCGATCCGCAAGTTCAAGCGGGATGCGCTGGCAGGCGAGGACCTGCTCCGATACGACTCGCTGACACCCGCGATGCTCGAGTTGCTGTCCGGCATTGTGCGGGCCCGGCTCAACGTCCTGATCTCAGGCGGCACCGGTGCAGGGAAGACGACGCTTCTGAACGTGTTGTCGTCATATCTGCCGCACGATGAACGGATCCTCACGATCGAGGACTCGGCCGAGCTTCAGCTGCGCCAGCCACACGTGATCCGGCTCGAGACGCGACCGTCGAACGTGGAGGGCGAGGGCGAGGTGACGCAGCGGCTGCTTCTGATCAATGCCCTGCGTATGCGACCGGACCGGATCGTGGTGGGTGAGGTGCGCGGCTCGGAGGCGGTGGACATGCTTCAGGCGATGAACACCGGGCACGACGGATCACTCACCACGCTGCACGCGAACTCGCCGCGGGATGCACTCGCACGGCTCGAGACCATGATCTCGATGGCGGGCCTGAACCTGCCGGAGCGCGCCATGCGCCAGCAGGTGGCCAGCGCCATCGATGTGGTCATCCAGGTGAGCAGGCTGACGGATGGCCGGCGCAAGGTGATGAACATCTCCGAGATCGTCGGCATGGAGGGTGATACTGTCACCATGCAGGACATCTTCGTATATGAGCGCCAGGGAACCACGGACGAGGGTCAGGTGGTCGGCCGGTTCAAGTCCACCGGGATCCGTCCGCGTTTCGCGGATCGCCTGCGCGAGTACGGTATCAGTCTGCCCGCCTCCATGTTCTCCGATGTAGTCTCGGGAGGAGGGTCCTGGTGATGCAGACCGGCGGCGCATGGATCGCTGCGGCGCTGGTATTCATCAGCGTAGCGCTGGTGACGACCGCGGTCGCCGTTTTCATCGAATGGTTCGTGCGGCGGCGCCGGGAGCGCGGGGTCACCACGCAGCTCGAGCGCCTGAATACGGAAGCGCTCGAAACGCTGTCCCCCGGCGCGGGTGCGATTCTGCGGGGCACGCAGCTGGCCGACGCGGCATGGGTGGAGGCGCTTACCGGCCGGGTGCCGCATCTGCGCGATGTGCAGCACCTGCTGCAGCAGGCCGCGCTGGAGTGGTCGGTCAGCAGCTACCTGGCGTTCGCGGCGGGCGCCGGCTTTGCCGCCGGTGTCGCGGTCTTCGGAATGACCGCCAACCTGGTGTTCGCTCTCATAGCAGCGGCGTTCGGCGCTGCCCTGCCGTTCATGTACGTGTCGCGACGCCGATCCAGGCGCATGGCCCGTTTCGAGGAGCAGTTCCCCGGTGCGGTCGACCTTCTGGGCCGCGCCATCCGCGCCGGCCACCCGCTGTCGGCGGCGCTCAAGATGGTCGCTGACGAGGTGGATGAGCCGGTGGCGGGTGAGTTCAGGGCCGTCTTCGAGGAGCAGCGATTCGGCATACCGTTCAGTGAGTCGCTGGCGGCGCTGGCTGACCGGGTGCCCAGCGCAGACGTCCGCATCTTCGTGACCGCGGTACTGATCCAGCGCGAGGTCGGCGGTAATCTGACGGAGATCCTGGATAATCTCTCCGACATCATCCGTCAGCGCTTTACGCTTCAGCGGCAGGTGAAGGTCCTCACGGCCGAGGGGCGCTATAGCGTGTACGTGCTCACGGCCATGCCGGTTCTCATTGCGGCCTTCGTCTATATGACGAATCGCGAGTATCTGAGACCGCTCTGGGAGACTGAGGCTGGCCGCATGATGCTCTACGGCGCTCTCGTCGCACAGGTGGTCGGTTACCTGTGGATGAACAAGCTGACCAAGATCGAGTTCTAGGGACCTAGGTCCAGGGAGCATGCCATGCCTTACGTAATTGCGGCACTCATCGCGGCAACAGTGGGACTGCTGGTGCTGGCCGTGGCGCAGGCCATACCAGCCCGCCCCGCCAGTGTGGGCCGCCGCCTGGAGGAACTGGAGTCGGTCGGCAGCAGTGGCTTCGGCGCAGCCCAGCGGCGCAGGCGGCAGTCCAGCCGGCAGCGGTGGGAAGAAGTGCTCAAGGTGCTTGGGGAGCGCGCGAAGAACGATGAGACCCATCAGCGACAAGCGCGCACCCGGCTCACCCAGGCGGGCTATCAGAGCCCCTCTGCGCCCGCGGTATTCCTCGGCATACGCATAGCGTTGCCGCTGGCGCTGTTCGTGGCGGCGCTCGGCCTCGTCCCGTTCGCCGGCAATCTGGGTCTCGTGCTGGCGATGGCAGCCGGGGTCTTCGGCTGGCTCATACCTTCGTTCTACGTGGATGGCAGGATCAGGAAGCGGCAGTCGGAACTGCGACGCGCGCTGCCGGACTCGCTCGATCTGCTGGTCACAGCCGTGGAGGCCGGGCTGGGCCTCAATCAGGCGATGGTCCGTGTGGCGCAGGAAGCGCGTCACGTAAGTCCCGCGATGGCGGAGGAGCTGACGCTCGTGAACCTGGAGATCCGGGCGGGCAAGTCGCGCGAGGACGCGCTGCGCGGCCTGGGTGAGCGTACCGGCGTCGATGATCTGCGCTCTCTGGCCTCCATGCTCATTCAGACGGACAGGTTCGGAACGTCGGTCGGCCAGGCGCTGCGCGTGCACTCCGACACCATGCGGGTCAAGCGCCGCCAGCGGGCCGAGGAGGCCGCCGCGAAAACCACCGTCAAGATCCTGTTCCCGCTGCTCGTATGCATCTTCCCGGCGCTGTTCATCGTGATCATCGGACCCGCCGCCATCAACATCTACAACGTCATGGTGAAGGGCGTATGAACGCGTCCGTCACAGCCATCGCATTGCTGAAGAGTGCTCAATGAGCGAAAACGATCTGGATAGCTCCGATAAGAGGACCGACCCGGCTACGCTCGTGCGGGAGGTCGAGGCCGTGCTGGGCCGCCGGGTAGACGACCTCGAGCGCGACAATCGGCGGCTGTCCCGGCGCAGCTCCATTCTCACGCTCGCCGTCGCCGCCGCTCTCACGATGGCTGCCGGCTCCCTCATCTATGCGCTGACACCGGAGATGCGTGTCGCGAATGTGGTGAACGCGCATCAGTTCGTGATGCATGACTCCGACGGAAACGTCCGTGGCAGCCTCGGCCCCACGGCCGAGGGGGGGTCCCGACTCGTACTGAAAGATCGCGCCGGGCACGAGAGATTACGCATGACACTGCTGGCTGATGGCTCGCCGGGCCTCAGTTTTGCAGATTCCGAAGGGCGATCCCGGGTCGTACTGGGTTTTCTCCCCGACCAGACAGCGAACCTCGTGTTCGCGGACCGATTCGGACGCACTCGCGCAGTCTTCGGCCTCATGCCCGACGAGTCGTCCACTCTCGTCTTTGCCGATGGGAACGGCGAGACGCGGGTGGGCCTCGGTATCGACACACGAGGCGGCGCGGGACTCACGGTGTTCGAGCGCGCGGGTGAAGGTGGCGAAGGATCGACACCCGCAGCTGCGCCGGCGGATTCGGTGGATGCTCCGATCGAGTCTCCACCTTCTTCCGGGTGATGGTAGATCGAGGAAATGGTCAATGAGTCAGAAAATCCCACTCGTTCGTCGCAGGCAGGGCCGCATGCGCTGGGCTGACGATCGCGGTGCCGCCGCGGTCGAGTTTGCGCTTGTTATGCCCATACTCATCGTGATTCTCTTCGGAATCATCGAGTTTGCGCGCATCTGGAATACCAAGCAGACCCTCACGGATGCCGCGCGGGAAGGGGCTCGCATTGCGGTGGTCAACAACGCGATGGTCAAGCCGGCTCAGGCCCTCCAGGATTCCGTGCGCCGGGTGGTGTATCGCACGGCCAGCGCTGCGGCGCTGGACACCACGCAGCTGACGTTCACGCCGACCGGGGTGGGGAGCGGTCAGACGGCGACGATCGCGCTGCAGTACGTGTACACGCCGCTGGTCGGACTGGTGCTGAACACACCGATTACGATGAGCACGTCCTCCGTGATGAGGAACGAATAGCATGATCGGCCGGGTGAAGGTCCCGTCGGGACGAAACCTGCTCAGGAACCGGGCGGGCGCCGTCGTTCCTATCGTAGCCGTGTGCATCGTCATGCTGGTGGGCTGCGCTGCGATCGCGATCGACATCGGCATGCTGCTGGACTCCCGCGCCCAGGCACAGCGGGCGGCAGATGGAGCCGCGCTGGCAGGTGCGAGCGCGCTGCTGGAGTTTCGACAGTCCTCGCAGACCCTCAAGCAGGATTCTGCGATCGCGCGAGCGCAGGATATAGCGACGCGGAACAGCGTGCTGGGCGGACCGATCAGCACGGCCGAGCTTGGGTTGCAGTTTTCTCAGAACGACCATCGCATTGCGGCGACGATCACGCGCGGGAGCATCGCCCCGCTGTTCGCGGGCATTTTCGGCGTCAATTCGCTACAGGTGGCGGCGGAGGCGCACGCGCTGGTGTTCCAGGGGAGCTCCGCCAGCTGCCTCAAGCCGTTCGGGGTGCCGGATCAGGCACCGTTCACGCAGAACTCCATCTATACCGAGGTGCTCATCTGGCAGAAGTCGGCCGACGGCATGTACCCGCTGGTCAAGCACCTCGTCGTGCCCAACGTCCGCACGTCCATCGAGTCCCAGCTGTGCAATACATCGGTAGTATCGGTGGGGGACACGCTGGAGCTGCAGAGCGGCACCGCATCGATGGCGGGCCAGGTCGATCAGGGGCTGACGTACCTCCGCAGCCTCGACACCACGCTGGAGTGGGACCCGGCCCTCTACGGCCATCTCGGCTACAGCGGGTTCAACCGTGCTGACTGGCAGACGAGCTCGCGCGTGATCAACCTCGTGACGTACGATCCGAATGCGAATGTCGGCAACACCGAGTTCGTCGTAACCGGATTCCTGACCGTGTTCATGAACCGCCACGTCAATGTCCAGCAGGGCAACGACCTTCTCCAGTACGGTATCATTCTGCCGAACAAGCCGGTAGGCGGCCCATGTACGCCTCCGAACTGCAGTCCCACCAGCTGGGGCATCCGCTTGGTGCAGTAGCATCGCCGCTGGCGCTGGCTCGCCGATTCGGCCGCAGCGGACTGGTGCGGAGAAATCGATTTCGGGGGACGCGATGGACATTTCCGAGGTGGCGTCAGGTCCGGTCGCGGCCGACGATCCCCTGCACTTTCCGCCGCACCCGGGTGAGATCCCCCCGCCAATTCCGGACTCCCTTGCGGCGACCGGACTGACTGCGGGCTTCGTCGAAGACCTGCTGCTGAAGGCGCTGCAGGTCCGAGGCGCCGCAACCGGTGCGGAACTCGCTGAGGTCATTCGTCTCCCGTTCATCATTGTGGAAGACCTGCTGCTGGAGCTGGTACAGCGGCACTGGGTGGAGGTGCGTGGCGGAGGTACCGTATCGCGCGCGAACTACGTCTTCGAGCTGACGACTGCGGGCGAGCAGCGCGCCGTGATGGAGCTCGCCACCTCGCGTTACGTCGGCCCGGCACCGATCACGCTCGAGCACTACAGGGCCATGGTCGCCCTGCAGAGTGTGCATGAGGTGCATCTCAGCCAGCAGCGGATCCGGGACGGCTTCAGTCCGCTGGTTCTCTCCAGCGCATTCCTCGATCGTCTCGGGCCGGCCATCAATTCCGCGCGCTCACTGTTCCTGCATGGAGCGGCAGGTAACGGAAAGTCGCTGATTGCGTCCACGATCGCAGCCCTGCTCGGCGAGCCCATCTACGTCCCACATGCGGTTCTGGTGGAGGGTCAGATCATGATGATCTACGACCCCGCGTCCCACATCGAACCCGACGAGGAGGAGACCGACGATCCCTCATCGTCGATCTGGCGAAGCGCTGCTGCATTCGACGAGCGGTTCATGAGGGTTCGCCGGCCGGTGGTTGCCACCGGCGGTGAGCTGACGCTCGACCAGCTGGAGATGAATTTCGACTCCACCTCCAGGCTCTATCAGGCGCCCGTTCAGGTGAAGGCGAACGGCGGCGTGTTGATCCTGGACGATTTCGGCCGCCAGCGCGTCCCTTCCCGCGAGCTGCTCAATCGCTGGATGGTGCCACTCGAACAGCGGCGAGACCTGCTGGCGCTGCACACCGGCACCCGTTTCCCGGTGCCGTTCGACTGCCTGCTCATTTTCGCGACAAACCTGGACCCATCGCAACTGGTCGAGGAAGCGTTCCTGCGGAGGATCCGTTACAAGATCTTTGTCGACGGCCCGTCGCGTGAGCAATACGAGGAGATCTTCCGGCGCGCCTGTGCAAGCCGAAATGTCCCGTTCGACTCCGACGCGGTGAGGTACATCTACTCGCGCTTCTACGAACAGTCCGACATCGAGCCCCGCGCCTGCCATCCGCGGGACATTGTGGACCACGTGACCGATGTGGCCAGGTACCTCGGAGTCGCGCCCGCCCTCACACCAGAACTGATCGACCGCGCGTGTGAGTCCTATTTTCTGAACGCTATTGGTACGACGACGGCGCATACTGCCACGAGATGACACGCTGTGCCAGGGCTGGCGCACGTGCTGCCAGTTCGGCTCAGGGGAATCGGCCCATGATCTGTTCTCCCGTGCGGTCGGATACCGGCAGACGTCGAGCCACGTCTGCACGCGCATAGATTGCGTAGGCATCGTCGCTGTAAACGCGCTGCCAGCGTGGCGGTCGGGAACCGTCGCTGACCGAGATCAGCGAATCCAGGGGGCTGTTTTCCGGCACCAGCACGGCGTCCGTTGCGTAGCTGTCGAGCAACGCCTCCCAGTCCGGCGCACCGTCGTAGATCCGCACATGCTCCTCCACGGTCTCGGCCCTGTACGCTACTTCATAACGACTGTCCATGCCGACCTTCACGGCGGGGTAAAGGTTCCATAATACGTACGAGCCTGCATCGAACGGTGTCATCAGGTTGCCGGAGAATCCGTGGGCCGACAGGTAATCAACCGCGCCCACCGGATAGTGCAGCTCTCCTTCCGCACCGACGGTCGGAACACGCAGATGCCAGAATCGCTTGCTGATTGAATCCGCGATCAGGACAACGCTGCACAGGAGGACGACACCGGCGATCGGTGCCGCGTGCCTGCGCCAGGCTCGATCGAGCATGTAGCGGAGTTCCGTGTGTGCGAGGTACCCGGGTAGGTAACTGAACCACACGATGGCATAAACGGGAAACAGCCGCCGGGTCTCGGCTGCGAGAAGCGCCGTCGCGATGACCAACAGGAGCCCCGGCATCTGCGCCGGCTTCCCCATCCGTACAATGGCGTAGACGAGGAACAATAAGGAGAGCGCATAGACCAGCACGCCTTCCAGTCGCATGGTCGGATGCCAGATGGGCGCCCATTCAATGACCATAGGACGGTCGAGGAGCAGTGCGTTCCACAGGTAGGGGAGGTAGGCCAGGCCATACGGATTCACCAGTGGCAGAAACGCCATGGCGACACCCGCTCCGAGGAGATGCCGGGTCCGCAGGGCAGCGTTACGAACACTGCGTGTTTCTGCCAGCACCCGGCCGAATTTCTCCAGCGTATACAGGCCAAAGAGCCCCGCCCCCACCACGAAGCCGCCATGCAGGTTGAGCCACACGACATACAGGGGCAGCCATAGCGCCAGCCACCACACGCGGCCCCGGCGGTCGAGCTCGAAGAGGACGAGGAGAACTCCGACAAAAAGGAAAGTGAAAAGCTGCGCTCTTACCGGTGACATCCCCACCGAGGCGAGCGCGATCCCGACCGGCGCCAGTACGGCGAGCACCACGGGCGGAGCACCTCGGAGTCGTGCACACCAGTAGCCGCACACTCCGATGCCCGCCATCAGCACAAACCTCAACGCCATCACGCCCGCCCCGCCCAGGCCCGCGCCCACGGCGATCAGGTAGAGTACGGCGCCGGTCGCCCATTCGTGATGTACCACCGGGTTGACCGTCGGCGTGTACGCGTAGACGTCTTCCGTCGGAATACGTCCTTCCGCCAGGGCTTCACGGATGAGAGCCATCTCGTGGAACATGTCCAGGTCCGCGACCGGCACGCCGACGAGCCGGAGGGTATACGCGATCAGACCGGCGGCGATGGCCCAGCGGGTCCACGAGCGCGGTCCCCGCTCCGGTTTCCGGCCACGCCGGACCATGTTCGTAGTCTGGACTTCAGATTTATCGGTCATGAAGCTGCAACTGAGTCAGGAAGGTGATGCTCACGCTTCAGCCCAGCCACGGGCGTGCTGGTGGTGCGCATTGTAAGAGCTTGCGGCATATCGAGCCAGGAAATGATGCGAAGTCCAGGGGACCAGCCGGGCGCTGCTTTCAGACAACAGTGATTATAAGATCCTCTCGAATGTGTGGCGTAGGCACCACAAACGTGTAGTACGAACCAAGCGTTCAACCTCCGCTTTTCGCACCACCGCGCCGGGAAATGCACTGTTCACAACAACACGCTTGCCGGCACGGTTCTCGAAATGAGTGCATGCCCCGGACCCAACGGTAGAGTTAGTGAAGATGCGATTTCAGCCAGTGCGGATTCAGACGGTGCTGCGATCCCGACTTGCGGGAGTGGTCGCAGTCTGGATGATGGCAGCGATCACGCTTGGCATGACGCTGCACTCGCCCCTCGCCATCGCCATTATGACGGTAGCGATTCTGATTCTGACGCTCGTGTTTGAGGCGTCGGCCGACGTGGGTGCCGGTGCGGTTGCGTTGTCCATGCCCGCCGGGTCGGCAGCGGAGATGCCCTCCGGTGATGCGACCTTTGCCCGACACTTCGTTGCAAAGGAGTTTGCGGCAGCGAGGCGCGGCAGGAAGCTGACGCTTGTGATGTTCGGGCTGAGCCGCCTGGAGGAGTTCACGGCGCAACGCGGCCCCGGCGCAGCAGCCGACGCATTGCGCGAGTTCGGCCACGTGCTGCAGCAGATGACGCGGCAGATGAACCTGTCATCACGGTGCGGATGGCGAGCTGATGCCTTCCTCTCCGTCCTGGCCGACGCCGATGCGGACGCGGCACAAGCTTTCATCTCGCGAGTGCGGGCGGCCGCTGCGGCGTCATCGGTTCCCATGCCGGACATCGAAGCCGGCATCACGGTTTACCAGCCGCACCTTGCTTCGCCGGAAGAGTTTGTGGAATGCGCTGAGCGCTCGCTCGCGGCGGCCCGTGCGGCTGCCCGCAATGTCCCGCGGCCCGGAACCAGCGCGCCCGCGTATGGCGCCCGAGCGCGCCGACTTCAGACCCGCTAGCGAACCGAGACGCCGGATACCAGCCCGATCCCGCGACGTTTGCGGGATCGGGCACCTTCCTGGTGCGCAAGCCCGCCCCCTCTGACATCTACCTGACCGCCATAACTGCCGCGAACGCGATCGCAATTCGCTGTTCCAATATGTGACGCCGCACCCTGACGAGCCTGTTCCGGAGTGCGACGCCGCGCGCGGCCACCCGCGCCTGGCCGGTCCACAGGTTATGGCCTGATAAGGGTTTGGCGTTTCCGGCACGCGGTGTATGGTTCCTGCCACCTGCACGTCTGAAATGAGCACGGGTCTGCAAAGGCGACCCGTCCCCTTCACAGCACCGAAGGATACCGGATGAAGCGGAAGCTGACCCGGCGGATGGTGATCCGCGGGTTCCACGCGCGCACGTATCTGCCGCTGTTCCTTGTGGCACTGCTTGCAGCGTGCGGGACCGACTCGATTACGAACGGCGGCGACGATGGCGGCGACGGCGGCGGCGGCACCAACCCGCCGCTTTCAGGTCGTACGTTTCCGGTCGCGGGTTCAGTCGCAGCCATTGGCGACGTGGTCGTCGACGCGGTACGCGGCGTCCTGTACGTCTCTAACAAACAGAACAACTCCGTCGACATGATTTCGTGGACGGGTGACGCGCTGGAACGGACAGGCCGCGCGCTCGTCGGCTCCGCGCCGTGGGGGATGACGCTGGACCTGACGCGTGACACGCTGATTGTCGCCAACTCCGGTGGTACAAGCATCTCGTACGTAGACCTGACGAGCTTCGCCGAAGCGCGTAGATTTTACGCGCCGAATGCGGTGCTCTGGCAGTTCACGCCGGAGGAAGATGGCAAGGTGATCCTGACGCACTTCGACTTCAGCGACCGGCCGCAGCACATCGCGCAGGATGCGTCAGGCGTGGTGCTCTATTCTACGCAGCCTACCAGCGCCGCACCCGACGGCTCCATTCGGATGGTGCAGTGGGATGCCGCCTGGGCCGAGCGCGAGTCCGACCTGCTGCTGTGGACCCAGGTAGTCGACGACAATGCATGGGGACCAGGGATGGCAACGCCGGGAACCTGCCACCACCCGGTGACACTGGTCAACCTCGACAGCACCGACGACCCCGGCTGTGTGATCGCATTTGCGGACAGCGTCCGCATCCATTACGAGAACCCCACGCTCGGGACGCAGTGGCGCGTCTACGACCACGTTCCAGGCAACCCGGATCAGGTGATCTCGGTAACCAGCGGGAGCTGGTACGAGATCTACACGGGTCTGCGCGCGCAGGGCTCGGACATCTTCATGTATCTCGGCGAGTGGAAGCTCGATGAGTGGCTGAATGCAGACACGACGTTCGTTACGGCGTCTGGCGATGGCAGCTCGATCGCGATCGCTGAGGGCGCCCGCAACCCGGGACGCGTGTGGCTGTGGGGCGAGATGGGAGCGCACCCGCCCCTGTTCGACCGCTGGATCTCGGATGTGGTGAACATCTCCGATTACGCGAACAACACATCGTCGGAGATCACGGGCATGTCGGTGAACCACACCGGCGATGTGATGGTGACGCGCGGTGCCTCCTCGGTGTTCTTTCTGACACAGCCGGCTCAACTGCGCGGAACGTACAGCGCAGCTGATATCTCGGGCGGCGCGGGTGTGGCTGTCCATCCGCTCGCTTCGTTCGATGGTGGAAGTGTGGAGACGAACTGGGCGGCGGTCGGTGGCGGAGGTTCTGATATCATCCTGATCGACACGCGGCACTTCCGCCGCATCGGCCGGATCATCGTGCCGCAGCGAGTGGCAGGCCCGCTGCGCATTGTCGACCGCCGTGCGGCAGACGATGCGGATGTCAGGGCTCACCTGTTCGGTGTTACAGCCAGCGGACACGTGTTCCACGTGCCGGTCCTCGATACCGATATCAATCCATGATCCACATCAAGATACGTCGCACCGGGCACTGCCTCGCGGGCATTCTGGCTGCAGCATGCGTCGCCCTTTTCCGGCCGGCCGAGGCTGCGGCACAGGACTACGACACCAGCGTCGGGTGGGGCGGCGGGTACGTGCAGTACGCTCCCTTCATCGAGTCCGGCGAGGACTCGCCGGTGGATATCGGATTCGGCGGGACCTGGATCGCGGGCCTGCAGGCCGAGGGCTGGGATCTGGGTGGCTGGCTCGGCGTGCGGCTGGGCGGGTCCTATTCGCACGGCACCATCACGCTGCCGAACCGGAACATCGCTGCCGACGCCTGGAATCTGGAGACGACGGCGCTCGTCCGGATCGTGCCGCCTGCGGTCCACCGATCCATGACGGCCTACCTGATTGGCGGCGGCGGTGTCACGTGGTTTGGCTTCGGCGAGGGCGACGAGGAGGTGCTCATCGAAGGCTCCAATGTCGCCTACAACCCGGAGGATACACGGCAGCTGACGGTGCTGGGCGGAGCCGGAATCGAGATGCTCACCGGTATCCGCGTTACCGACGGCCAGCTGGGCCTCCGGCTGGAGGGCGTTGATCAGTTGATTCTGGATCACCCGTTCCGTCCGCTCGATGGCTCGGACCCTGGCTCGATGCATAACATCCGTGCGACCCTGACGCTCTTTGCGGGAGTCGGGAGTCTGTTCTAGACGTCCGGAACGCGCGCAGACGCCGCAGCAAGCAAGAATTGGAGCGGACACATGCTGGATCGAGCTGCACTTGTTGCGAACGTCGTGAATGCGGCACGGGATCTCATGTCGTGCGCGGATGAAGCATCCATCGCGCTGGTGTGCTCGCAGCTGCCCGACTCGTGCACGGGTGGGGGACGAATGGAGTTCGTCCATGCCGGCCGGCAGCCGGTCCTGGCCGGTAACGATCTGGTAGCGGCGCCGGTACTTTGCCGCGGAAGGCAGGCCGGCGAGCTGAGGCTCGCTGGTGGTGGCGCCCACGCGATGACGGTCCTGCCGGCAATTGCCGGGCTCACCGGCGCAGCGCTGGAGAGAATCCGTGCACTCGAGGACTGTCGCAACCTGAACGAAGGACTGCAGCTCGACCGGGTGTACTTCGAACAGCTCTTCGAGGCGTCACCCGAAGCGATCGTCGTGCTGGACGGCCAGGACCGTGTCGTGCGTGTGAACCGCGAGTTCGAGCGCCTCTTCGGCTACACACTTTCGGAGGCGCAGGGGTGCACCATCAACGAACTGATCGTACCGGTGGAGCACCGGGAATCCGGGATGGCGCTGACGAAGGACGTGGCCGCGGGCCGCACCGTGTTCGAGGAGGCTCAGCGTCGACGCAAGGACGGCACGCTGCTGCACGTATCCGTCCTCGGCACGCCCGTTACCGTGCAGGGCGATCAGGTAGCCGTTTATGGCATCTATCGCGACATCACGGCACAGAAGGAGGCGGAGGCGGCGCTGCGCCGACTTTCCACCACGGACGAGCTGACCGGGCTCTTCAATCGCCGCGGTTTTTTTCTCCTGGCCGAACAGCAGATGCGTCTCGCCGTCCGCAGGGGAGCGGAGCTCCTGCTCCTGTATATCGACATCGACGATTTCAAACTGATCAACGACGCGCACGGCCACATCGAGGGCGACAGGGTCCTCAACGATCTCGCTCAGATCCTGAGAAGCTGCTTTCGTGATTCCGACATCGTCGCGCGCGTGGGGGAGGAACCCGGTGTACTCGCGCGGATGGGTGGTGACGAATTCGTAATCCTGGCCGTCGATGCCGGCGTGCAGGGCGACATTATCCTGAAGGACCGTCTGCAAAATCGGCTCGAGCAGTACAATGAGGAAAGTGGACGTTCCTACACGCTGTCCCTCAGTATAGGTGCCGTGCGCGTCCAGCCCGGACCCGACGTCACTGTCGATTCTCTCATCGCGGCCGCGGATCAGTTGATGTATGTGCAGAAGAAGCGGGACATAACGGGTACGTAGAAAGGGTCGGACCGCAGCGCGATCCGACCCTTCGAGCGTCAGCCGGTCATGCCGCTTCTGTCGAGCGGCCGACGGCGTCCTGCAACTACCGGTGTGTGCGGTCGTCCTTGCCGGTGATCCGGTCCCAGGCGTCCCTCACGCTGTCCTTCACTTCCTCCCACGTGGACTCGCCGCGCCCCTCGTAGCGGTCCCAGTTGCTGCGCAGCTCCGGCTCCGCTTCATTCCATGGACGGCGCCCGATCTTCTCAGCGCTGTCGTAGCTGTACTTGTAGCCCGGGCGATACTCATCGAAGCTGCGGTTCTGGTCGGTGTACGGGCGGGTCTTGTAGTTGTCCCGCCAGAAGCTTTCGTCCCTGCTCCAGTCGTTCGCGGCCATTTTTCCTCCTGCATTGATACAACAACAAAGGCCCGCACCGGTGGTCGATGCGAGCCATCACAACATGCTGACGTTGTTGCAACAAAAGTGCCGCGCGCCCGTGGTCAGGTGCCAGTTCGGTGCACTCGAGCCGATCGTGACACCGACCCGCTCGAGCCACTCACGATGCAGCGATGCGCGGCGGCGGAGGTGATGCTGCCTCCTCGGACTCGATGGCGAACCCGATGCGACCGCCGCGCGGGCTCTCCTGCTTGAGCGTGCGTATGAGGTCGCGGTACTCGCGGTCCATCTCCGGTGTCACGGAGGCGCGCGTCTCCTTCAGGGCGTCCTCGAAGTAGTTCATTGTGACCCGCTCGACGTCGAGGTTGTCACGCAGCGCCTGGAGGCCGGCGCGCCGCACCACATCCTCCAGGTCGGCGCCGGTGTAACCTTCCGTCCGTGCAGCGACGGCCTCCAGGTCCACGTCATCACCGAGCGGCATGTTGCGCGTGTGGATCTTCAGGATGTGGAGGCGGCCATCGCGCTCGGGCACGGGCACGTAGATGAGATCGTCGAAGCGGCCCGGCCGCAGCAGTGCCGGATCCAGCAGTGCCGGACGGTTCGAGGCGGCAATGACCACCACACCACGCAGCTCTTCGAGTCCATCCATCTCGGCGAGCAGCGTGTTCACGACGCGCTCGGTGACCGCCGGCTCACCGAGTCCACCGCCGCGGGATGGTGCGAGTGAGTCGATCTCGTCGATGAAGATGACCGTCGGGGCGACCTGGCGCGCGCGCTGGAACAGCCGCGAGATCTGGCGCTCCGATTCGCCATACCACTTCGACAGCAGGTTGGAAGACTTCGTGGCAATGAAGTTCGCTTCCGCCTCCCGTGCGACGGCCTTTGCGAGCATTGTCTTGCCTGTGCCGGGCGGGCCGAACAGGAGGAACCCCTTTGCGGGGCGAATGCCGAGACGCTCGAAGCTCTGTGGATGACGCAGCGGCAGCTCGACGCCGTCGCGCAGCTCGCGCTTCGCTTCATCGAGACCGCCGACATCATCCCAGCCGACGTTCGGTGCCTCGATCATGATCTCGCGCAGCGCGGACGGCTGCACGCGCTTGAGCGCACGCATGAAGTCCTGCCTCGTCACGCGCAGATTCTCGATCACCTCACGGGGGATCTCGCCGGAATCGAGGTCCACGCCGGAGACACTGCGGCGCAGAGTCTCCATGGCCGCCTCGCGCGCCAGCGCCGACATGTCCGCGCCGACGAATCCGTACGTCACGCGCGCCAGCTCGTCCAGCGCGACATCTTCGTCAAGCGGCATACCGCGCGTGTGGATGGCCAGAATCTCACGGCGGCCCTGGACGTCCGGCACGCCCATGATGATCTCGCGATCGAAGCGACCGGGACGGCGCAGCGCTTCGTCGATGGCATCCACGCGGTTGGTGGCTCCGATCACGACCACGTTCTGCCGCGGCTCCAGGCCATCGAGGAGTGTGAGCAGCTGCGCCACCACCCGGCGCTCGACCTCGCCCGTCACCTCTTCCCGCTTCGGCGCGATCGAGTCGATCTCGTCGATGAAGATGATGGATGGCGACTGCTGCTGCGCCTGCTGGAATACCTCACGCAGGCGCTGCTCCGATTCGCCGTAATACCGACCCATGATCTCCGGACCCGCGATATGGAAGAAGCGGGCATCGGCCTCATTGGCGACGGCGCGCGCGAGCAGCGTCTTGCCGGTACCGGGCGGGCCATAGAGCAGCACGCCCTTGGGCGGATCGATGCCGAGTCGCTGGAAGAGCTCGGGATGCTTCAGCGGCAGCTCGATCATCTCGCGGACCTGGCCGAGCGTTTCACCGAGCCCGCCGAGATCGTCATACGTGACCGCGGCCGGCCGCTGCTCATCCAACTCCACGAATTCCGGGAGCAGCTCGATTTCCGTGTCCTGCGCGATCTGCACGACACCGCGCGGCACCGTCGATATCACGCGCAGCCGGATCTCCTGGAGACCGAAGGCGGGCTGCTCGAAGAACATCCGGAACAGGTCGTCGGGCACCCCGCTGCCGGGCTGTTGCTGCATCTGGTTGCGCTGATAGATCGATGTGGAGATGATGTCGCCTGCTACCAGCGGCCGCTGGAACAGCGTGCGCCGAAGCATTTCACCGGAGCCCACCAAACGCAGGTTCTTCTGCGCCGGAGCCAGCTGTATCCGACGGGCCGGCTTCGTCTCGGCGGCCTTCACGGAGACGTGGTCGCCGATGCTGACGCCGGCGTTGCCGCGCTGGAGGCCATCGAGCCGGATCACGTCGAGCCCCTCGTCCTCGGCGTAGGGCGGCAGCGCCAGTGCGGCAGTCGGTCGCTTGCCGGCGATCTCGATCACTTCGCCTTCTCGCACGCCGAGCGACTGCATCGACTTGCGACTCAATCGGGCCGTGCCGGTCCCCACGTCCTGCGGCTTTGCGCCCGCCACCTGGAGCTTCGTGCCGTCCTGCCTTTGTTCCGTCATGTGCCTTCCTCCAGCCGGGGTCGCAGGCCACGAATTGCCTTGATTCTGACCGGGCAGGAGTGGCAAGAAGCGTGCGGTCCATGGACCCTGTGGGCCGCCGCTTCATGAGTTCCTGACAAATGCCCACGAATTCCTGACATACTTCTGACACGGCCCTGACCTGTGGCCCGCGCCGATCACTCATATTCCGGGTGTCGCCTGATGGGCGACAAATGGGGGGAACACGAGGCGTGTCGATTTGGCCGGGGCGGCAGGAACCCGGTTGGATCGGCACGTTCTCGTTTCTTGCATATGCGTCGGGCGCACAGGGACAACGACCGAGGAGGGGCGCATGATCCGGGCAGTCTTGCTCGACGTGGATGGCACACTGATTGACAGCAACGATGCGCACGCGCGCGCATGGGTGGATGTGGGGGACGAGTTCGGGTTTGAGATCGAGTTCGGACGGGTACGGTGGCTGATCGGCATGGGCGGTGACCGCGTGCTGCCCGACCTGACGGGTCTGGAGGAGGAAAGCGACCGCGGCCGCGAGATGCTCGACCGGCGCGGCGCGATCTTCCGCGAGCGCTACCTGCCGCGACTGGGCGCGTTCCCGGGCACGCACGACCTGCTGAAGCGGCTGCGCGGTGAGGGCAGGAAGCTGGTGGTGGCGACTTCCGCGAGCGGGAAGGACCTTTCCGCACTCCTGAAGCAGGCGGATCTGGAGGACCTCATCGACGATTCGACGAACTCCGATGAAGCCGAGGAGTCGAAGCCGGCGCCGGACATCGTGGAGGCGGCGCTCGAGAAGGCGGGCGTGCCCGCGTCAGAGGTGGTGATGCTCGGGGACACGCCGTACGACGTGAAAGCCGCTCAGCAGGCCGGCGTCCGCATCATCGGTCTGCGCTGCGGCGGCTGGAACGATCACGACCTGAAGGGTGCGGTCGAGGTGCACGACGATCCGGCAGGACTGCTGAGGCTGTATGACGGAAGCATCCTTGGCCGCTGATTTAACGCGCCGCTTTCGTGACCCTCAGACCACGTTACGCGTTCATGTCGCGGGCAGCATCGGCGCCATCCTTCAGCCGTCCGCGACGCGGGCGGCGAGAACGGGACCGAGTACCTCCCAGACGGTCCGGGCAAGAATGCGATGGCCTTCGGCATTCGGGTGGATGCCGTCATCGAGATTCAGTGCCGGATCGGCGGCCACACCGTCGAGCAGGAACGGCACGAGCGCGGCGTCGTACTGTCGTGCGATGTCCGTGAACACATTGCGGAACCGCGCGCCGTAGTCGGTCCCGAGGTTCGGCGGCGCCTCCATCCCGATGACGACGATGGCGACGTCGGGATGGAGCTCGCGTGCGCGCGCCAGGATACCGTCCAGGTTGCTCCTCATTGCGGCGGGATCGAGCCCGCGGAGCCCATCGTTGGCGCCGAGCTCGACCACGAGGACATCCGTCGGCTGCTGCAGCGACCAGTCGATGCGGCGCAGCCCGCCTGCGGACGTTTCACCGCTGATGCCCGCGTTCACCACGCGATACCTCAGTCCGGCGGAATCGATCTTCTGCTGGAGCACGGCCGGGTAAGCCTGCTCGGCGCCGACGCCGTACCCGGCTGTGAGGCTCGTTCCGACGAACAGGATGGTCGCAGCGCTGTCGTCGCGGTTCGTGCGCGCCGCGGTCGTGGCCGGCTCCGCACGCTCGACCGTGGCCGCGTCAGAGCCGGGGTCGGGCTCCCCGGTCCGGCCCGGCACATCCTCCGCCGGCCGGCCGCACGCCGTTAGCGTGAGCGTCAGGATCGCGAGTATTATCCGCCGCATGATGATCATCGCACGCAATCTGGGTCAGACGTACCGGAGCGGCACAGAGCCGCTGACGGTGCTGCGCGACGTCGATCTCGAGATCGCACAGAACGAGTTCGTGGCCATCCTGGGACCGTCCGGGAGCGGCAAGACGACGCTGCTCGGCCTGCTCGCAGGACTTGATACACCGGCAACGGGGAGCGTTCAGCTGGCCGGCGCAGCACTCAGCGAGCTCAGCGAAGATGAGCGCGCCCGTTTTCGCGCCGTCAACATAGGCTTTGTGTTCCAGACGTTCCAGCTGGTTCCGACGCTGACCGCACTGGAGAATGTGCTCGTGCCGCTCGAGCTGGCCGGCACACCGGGCAGCGCGGGCGATCTCGAGGATCGCGCGCGCAGGCTGCTCGATCGCGTCGGTCTGGGCGACCGCACGGATCACTATCCGCAGCAGCTGTCGGGAGGTGAGCAGCAGCGGGTCGCGCTGGCGCGTGCATTCGCCAGCGAGCCCAGGATCCTGTTCGCGGACGAGCCGACGGGCAATCTCGACGGGGAGACGGGCGGGCGCATCATCGATCTCCTGGTGCGGCTGAACGAGGAGAGCGCGACGACGCTCGTGCTGGTGACGCACGATCTGGAGCTGGCACGGCGCGCCGGGCGCATCATCCGTCTCGCGTCGGGCCGCGTCATCTCCGACGAGCGACAGGGCTGACGTGCGCGCGCCGTTCTGGCTCAAGCTCGCAGCGCGGGAGATGCGCGCGAGCGGCCGCAGACTCGCCGTGTACATGGGCGCGATCACACTCGGCGTAGCGGCGCTGGTTGCCATCAACTCGTTCCGCGCGCAGGTAGTCGAGTCCGTCGACAGCGAATCGAAGGCTCTGCTCGGCGCGGACCTGCGCATCAGCAGCAATCGCGCGTTCCCCGACAGCATCACCGGCATCCTGGATTCGGCGTCGATGGCAGGCGTGCCGGTGTCGCGTGTCACGACCGCACTGACCGTTGCGCTGACGCAGGACGGCGCCGTCCGGCTGGCGCAGGTGCGTGCCGTGGCCGGCGGATACCCGTTCTATGGCGAGATGGTGACGGAGCCGGCAGGGCTCTGGCCACGCGTGCAGGAGGCGCGTACGGCACTGGCCGAGCAGTCACTGATGGAACAGCTCGGTGCCGAGGTCGGCGACTCGATACGGCTCGGCGCGGTGTGGTTCGAGATACGCGGTGTGCTCACATCCCTCCCCCCCGAGCTCTCGTTCCGTAACGCCGTGGGTCCGCGCGTCTATATCAGCGAGAGCATGCTGGCTGAGACCGGCCTGCTCCGCTTCGGCTCGATCGCGCGCTACGAGGCGTACCTCCAGATCCGCGATGACCTGGAGCTCCAGCAGTTCGTCGACCGCAATCACGCCGTGTTCAGCCGCGCCGGCGTCGGCTTCGAGACGGCTGCCGAGCAGGCGGAGGACCTTGCGCAGGCGCTCGAGAACCTCGGCCGTTTTCTCGGACTGGTCGGCCTGAGTGCCCTGCTGCTCGGCGGGCTGGGTGTCGCGAGTGCGGTGAACGTGTTCGTGAAGGAGAAGCGCCGTACGGTCGCCGTGCTGCGCTGTCTCGGGGCCACACAGCGTACTGCGTTCGGAGCATACCTGCTTCAGGCGACGCTGATCGGATCCCTGGGCGCACTGCTCGGCGCGCTGCTCGGCGTCGGCATCCAGGCGCTGCTGCCGCTGATGATAGGCACTGCGCTTCCCATTACCGTGCCGTTTGCCGTGCAGTGGGATGTCGTCGCGATCGGCGTGGCCACCGGCGCGCTCGTAGCGGCGACATTCGCGCTGCTCCCGCTGCTCGCGGTGCGCGGCATCTCACCGCTGCGCGCACTCCGTCACGACGTGGATGAGCCGGCGCGCAGGTTTGATCCGTGGCGCATTGCGGCCTTCCTGCTGATCATCGCCAGCGTCGCCGCCGTATCGATATGGCAGGCGCGTCTGTGGCAGGCCGGGCTCCTGTACGCGGGAGCGCTGATCGCCGGCATGGGCATCCTCTGGGTCTGTGCCCGCCTGCTCATCATGCTTACCCGACGCGTCGCACGGACGGGCGCCGCCATCGCCCGGCGCGGACACAGCGGCGCCGCGCGCAGGCGCGCGTTCACGACACGTCAGGGCATTGCCAACCTGTACCGCCCGCGCAATCAGACTGCGGCCGTGACAATGTCGCTGGGGTTCGGCGTCTTTCTCGTGGCCACCCTCTGGGTGGTGCAGCAGAACCTGCTGTCATGGCTGGCGCCCGCCGACGGCGCGCCGCAGCCGAACCTGATCTTCTTCGACATCCAGCGCGACCAGCTCGACGAGATGCGATCGCTCATGGGCCGGCATGCCGACGCGCCGGCGGAGCTGGTGCCTATCGTGCCCGCGAGGCTGACTTCCATCAACGGCCGCACCGTCGACCAGCTGCTCGAGGAGCGGCCGCGTCGGGTGGAGCCGTGGGCGCTCCGACGCGAATACCGCCACACATATCGCGATACGCTCACCAGCACGGAGGCGCTGGTGGAGGGTGCCTGGTTCGACGAGGCCGCAGCGGCGCCGCCCCGTATCGCCCGTGTGTCGGTCGAACAGGATGTCGCGCGCAACCTCGACGTCAGCGTCGGCGACAGCATCACGTGGGACATCACGGGCGTCAGCATCGAATCGGTCATCACGAGCGTGCGGACGGTCGACTGGGCGCGGTTCGAGACGAACTTCTTCTTCGTCTTCGAGCCCGGCGTGCTGGAGCAGGCGCCACAGAGCGCCGTATCGCTGGTGGCTGTCGAGAACGACTCGGCGCGTACGACGCTCCAGCGCGAGGTCGTCCAGCAGTTCCCCAACATCTCCGTGGTCGACATCGCAACGGTGCAGCGGGTACTCCGCCGTATCATCGATCGCGTCACATACGCCATCCGGTTCATGGCCGCGTTCAGCGTCGGCGCCGGCACGCTCGTGCTGTTCGGTGCGATCGCCGCATCGCGCTTCCAGCGCGTGCGCGAGAGTGCACTCCTGCGCGCGCTCGGTGCAACACGCGCACAGGTGCGGCGCATCCTGCTCGTCGAGTATGCGGCACTCGGCGCGCTCGCGGGCCTCACGGGTGTGCTGCTCGCCGGTATCGCCGGCTGGCTGCTCACGCGATTCGTCTTCAGCATGCCCTACACCCTGCCCATCGCCACACTCGCGCTGATCTGGCTGCTGGTCACGGTCGCCGCGGCGCTGCTCGGGATGCTGAACAGCCGTGAAGCGCTCAGGAGCACGCCGCTGACTGTGCTGCGCGAAGCCGACATGGGGTGAGGAGGGGGGCCGCCTGAAAGAAAGAGCCCCCGACCAGCAGGCCGGGGGCTCGTTTCCGGAGACGTGAGGCTTATCGGCCGTGGCGGCGGATCAGCTCCTCGCGGTACTCCTCACTCGCGAAGATCGCGACCTCGACGCGGCGATTCTGCGCGCGGCCCGCGTCCGTGTCGTTCGAGGCGACCGGCTCCATCTCGCCCAGACCCTCGGTGCGAATGCGGTTGGCCGGCACGCCCTGTGTGACCAGGAAGTTCTTCGCGGCCGCAGCGCGGCGCTCGGACAGGCCCTGGTTGTAGCTGTCGGAGCCCTGCGAGTCGGTGTGACCGACGATCAGGACTTCCGTGTCAGGGTACTCACGCAGGCTGTTGGCCAGATCCGTGAGGTTCGAGCGCGCTGCGCCCTTCACCACCGACGAGTCGAAATCGAACAGCAGTCCCGAATCGAACGTCACGAGCACGCCCTCGCCGTAACGCTCCACGCGGGCTCCCTCGAGATCCTCCGCGAGCTCCTCGCGCTGCTTGTCCATCTGCGACCCGATCACCGCACCGGCCACACCGCCGACCGCCGCGCCGATGATCGCGCCGCGCGCCGTCGAGCCCGTCGCCGCGCCCACGGCGGCACCGACCGCACCACCGGCGCCCGCCCCGATGGCGGCACCGCGCTGCGTCTGATTCAGGCTCGAGCAGCCACTCAACACTGCCGCCAGCGCGACAATCGTCGTGGAATTCCGTAGCATCGTTGTCATAGACCTATCCTCGGTTGTTCGATAAGTGGCCTCACAGCCGGAAGCCATCCAATACGTCTCAGGGCAAGGTGGGTGCCAGCATTCATGCGGCCGCAGCCGCGGTCATCCGGGCCGCCGCGTCCTCTGTCGGGGACGGAACGGCAGTCCTTCCATGGTACAGTGCGCCGACAACGGCGATGTGGACGGGCAGAAGCAGCGCGACGAGCGGCCCGTTCAACTGGCGCAGACCTGAAAACCCATGCAGCAGCAGGCCCAGCACGGAGAATACGGCGAGCGCGACGGCCACCGGCCATGCCAGCCGGGCCACGTGCGAGGTGCGGCTGCCAATGACCGCGAACGGTGCGGCGGCGGCCAGCAGGAGGCCCAGCGGGTTCACGTGGAGCAGGTTCATGTTCGGGTAGGCGGCCGTATGATCGGTGAACAGCCAGAGCATGGCGAGGATCAGACCGAAGAACCCAGTGGCGACACCCCAGAAAAAAATAGCGAGCGCGACACCTGCACGGGCGATGGGGCGCGTCCGGCCGGCATGGGCGAGGAGCAGGAGCAACGTGGCGCACAGAACGCCGATCAGCAGGTAGATCCACAGGCGGTCCGGCGCGGCGTCGGCCGGCGGCTCGCGATTCGCCTCGAACGCAGCCACTTCCTCGGCCACCAGCGGCACGACCCGGCCATCGGGATCGGTCACCTGGATCGTGCGCACGTGTCGCATCAGCTCCATCGGAATGAACGACTCCTCCCACGCATCAATCGGCCTGTTCGTCGGCAGCCCGAGTCCCAGCATCAGTCCCGTGTACGTCGCCGGCGCGGCCGCAGTGAGGCGCAGGCTGTGCGAGCTGTACGTGGTGCCGGTCGGTACACCCTTCAGGGCATCGCCGAGTGCGCCGCCCAGGGCACGATCGAGCGCGTCGCGCACGCGCGTGGAGCAGTTGTCGCGGAAGTAGTCGTACAGGTAGTCGCGGTTCTGCGGCAGCCAGTTCCACTCGAGGAACTCACGCAGCGCGTGGCGCTGGGCGGGCGTCAGGTTCAGCCGCTGAAGCGTGACCGACCGATTGAAATAGGAGTACGCGGCCAGGGAGTTCTCCGCGTCATCGACGCCCATGCTGTAGAGCATGCGGCCCTTCATCAGCCGCGGAATGAACCGCTCCTGCTGGAAATCGAAGATGCCGTAGTTGTATGCGATGGTGCTGCGTGTCTGTGCATCGCGGATCCAGATCGCGTTGTGTCCGAACTTCTCCCACACGGCGTCGCCCGGACCCATGGTCGCGAGATACACGGTCAGCTGGGAACCAGGCTCGCGCGCGGGCTCCTGCCCGGACACCGGCGTGGAAGGCTGGAGCACGGCGGACAGAACGGCCAGCACAACCGCCGCGAAGGATGGAATGCGATGCACGTTCACTCCTCGGCGCGGGGCAGACGGTCCGGCATGTCGGCAACGATGTACGCGAGCACGGCCAGTGCCGCGACGCACTCGTTGAACTCGCGCGCGTCCAGCTTGTCGATCGTATCGGCGTCGGAGTGATGGTACCAGAAGTAGCGCGTGCCGTCGACGTTCAGGCCGGCGCCGGGTACGCCGAGCTCCATGATCGGACCGATGTCGGCGCCGCCGCCGCCACGGGCCATGTCGCCCGCATCAATGCGCTCCAGCAGCGAGCCGATCTGCCGCATGATGGCGTACGCGGAATCGCTGCCGCTGAAGCCGAAGCCGAGCGGCTTGAATACGCCGGCGTCGGACTCGATCGCCAGCACGTGATCAGCGAGCTCGTCACGATGCTGGTCGCGGTACGCGGTGCCGCCGCGCAGACCGTTCTCCTCGTTGGTCCAGAGCACTACGCGAACCGTACGGCGCGGACGCATGCCCAGCTCGTGCATCAGTCGCACCGCCTCCCACGCCGCGACGGACCCGCCGGCATCGTCCATGGCGCCCTGACCGACATCCCAGGAATCGATGTGGCCGCCCAATACCACCACCTCGTCCGGCAGCTCGGTGCCGCGGATCTCGGCAACCACGTTGCGCGACTCCGCGTCCGGCAGTGTCCGTGCGTTCATGACGAGTCGCACGACGATACGGTCGCCACGATCCTGCATGCGATGCAGCTGCATCGCGTCCTCCACGGTGATCGCCGCGGCGGGAATGCGGGGCACGCCCTCCTCGTACGACATCGTGCCCGTATGCGGCGTCTGCATCGAGTAGGGCCCCACCGACCGCAGAAGGGATGCGACGGCGCCCGCACGTGCGGCCGCAACAGCACCACCCGTCCGGTAGCGCACCGTCTCCCCATACGTGGTGAAGGGGACGTCGAACAGCACCATCCGGCCACGGGCCTCGTCCGCGCGGTCTTGCAGCTCCTCGAAGCTGCCCACGACGAGCACCTCCGCCTCGAGACCGCCGGCAGGCGTGGCGACACTGCCGCCCAGGCCCAGCATCGGGAGCACGCGCGGACGCGGTGACACCAGCTCGGCCGACTCCTCGCCGCGCACCCAGTGGGGAACCATCACGGGCTCGCCGCGCACGTTGTCCAGTCCGTCCGCGCGCATCTGCTCCATGATCCAGTCGAGCGCACGCTCGAGACTCTCGCTGCCGCTCAGCCGGTGGCCGAATCGGTCCACGAGTGTGGTCAGACGGTCGAACGCAGCACTGTCTCCGAGCGCGGCATCGATCAACCGGTCGGCCGGTGCGCGGTAATCCTGCGGGATCGTCTGGGCACGGCACGGAGCGGCACCGATCAGAGTTACTGCCGCAACGGCGAGCAGGCGGGCGGTCATGGCATTCCTTTCATGGCTATTCGGAAAGGAATGCTAGAGGCCGCGCGGCCGGCCGGTCAAGGCGGTCCGCCGACACAAAACCCTTGCTTCCGGCGGGCAGGAGGTGCAATGCTATTCAACGGCTCTGTATGTCCGTTGTGCCCGAGCGGGCGATGGCGGTGCCGACCGCCACTGTGCTCGGCGCCGACGAGCATACAGGGGGTTTCCCCCACCCTCAGAACATCGCCCGTGCGCCGCGACTGGCAGGAAGTGGCAAGCCCGCACAGGGGCTCGGACGAAAAGATTGAGCAACACCAGGTCCCGCCTTCGCACAGGAAGCCGGAATTCGTGCAATGGTCCACGCGTGCACGACGGCTTTCTCAACATCACCACGTTCCATTCGCACGAGGGAGTATGAAATTCATACACGTCTGTGCCAGGTCAGTCGCTGGCCTCGCCGTGGCGGCAGCCCTGCTGATAGGCTCGTCCGATACCGGCGCAGCGCAAAGCACCGGGACGATCCGGGGCAGAGTCGTCGATGCCCAGACCCAGCGCCCGCTGGCCGGGGCCGAGGTTTCCGTGGTCGGCACCCAGCGGCGGATGACGACGAACGAGCAGGGTGACTTCCTGCTCGTGAGCATGCCGCCAGGCACGCACCGCCTGTCCGTGACGTTCATCGGCTATGCGGAAGCCGAGCAGACGGTCACGGTTGCGGCCGGTCAGACTGCGCGAGCGGACTTCGAGCTGAGCACGGATGCGATCAGCCTCGAGGCAGTCGTGGTCACCGCCCTTGGCCAGACGTCCCGGCAGAGGGCGCTCGGCACGGCGCAGCAGACGGTGTCGGGCAGAGAGATCGCCCAGTCGCAGAAGGAGAACTTCGTCACGGCGCTCCAGGGGCGGGTCTCCGGCGTCGAGATCACCAACACGTCCGGCGTGCCGGGCGGCGGTGCCCTGGTCACGATCCGTGGTGTGAGCTCGATCAGCGGCAGCAACCAGCCGCTGATGATCATCGATGGTCTCCCCGTCGACAACAGCACACAGCACACGGGCTCGTTCGCGTCCACGAGCACTTTCGAGAACCGGGGCATCGCGTTCACGAACCGTGCTTCGGACTTCAACCCCGAGGACATCGAGACGCTGACCGTGCTGAAAGGCCCGGAAGCGGCCGCGCTGTACGGGATCGATGCGGCGAACGGTGCGATCGTGATCACGACGAAGCGCGGCAAGGCCGGCGTGGGCGGACTCGACTACAGCAACAGCATCAAGGTCGAGATTCCCGGCCGCATTCCGGAGCTGCAGCGTGTGTACGGTCCGAACGAGGAGGGCAGCAGCACTTATCTGTACTGGGGTTCGCCGTATCCCGGCAATGCGACGTTCTATGACAATATTGACGGGTTCTTCCAGAACGCGCTGACCCAGAAGCACAACCTCTCGTTCAGCGGTGCTTCGGAGGATTCCAGGATCAACTACCGGCTCGCTGCGAGCACACTCCAGATGAGCGGCGTCATCCCGACCGCCAAGTACGACCGCATCAACGTGACGGCATCGTCGCAGGCGGAAGCGACGTCATGGCTGCACACGGATGCGTCGATTCAGTACAGCACGGACAGCAACGACCAGCCGTACAGCGGAACGGACGGCGCGCTGCTCGGCCTGCTCTCCTGGCCGGACACGATCGATGCGACCGACTGGCTGACCCCGGCCGGTACACGCCGGCGGATCACGACGCTGTCCACGGCCGCCGAACAGGACAACCCGTACTTCAGCGTCAACAAGAATCGCAACAACTCGCAGACGACGCGTACGAACGTCAACGTCGGGCTAACGCTCCGGCCGGTGTCGTGGGGCAACCTGCAGACGAGGATCGGCGTCGACAATTACACGACCGAGCGCGAGCTCGTGAGGCACCCCGAGAGCGGTATCCTCGGCGGCGCCAACACGGGCGGCACCCTGGACAAGGTCAATGACGTCACGCGCGGGATCAACGCGCAGACCCTGCTCAACTTCCACCGTTACCGGATCTCGGACGATTTCGGAATCACCGGCATGCTGGGGAACCAGATCAGCGACCGGAAGGGCACTGTTGCCGCGCTGGCGGGCTCCGACTTCCTGGACCCGAACTTCGTGTCCATCAACAACACGAACCTCCGTTCCACGAAGACCACGATCGCGCAGCGCAGGCTCGTCAGCGCGTTCGGCCAGGCCCAGATCGATTTCAGGAACTACCTCTACATCACGGCGACCGGTCGAAACGACTGGACGTCCACCATCCCGAAGGGCTCCAACTCGTTCTTCTATCCGAGCCTCTCGGGCAGCTTCATCTTCTCCGATGCGTTTCCGGCCATTGGCCAGTTCATGACCGGTAAGCTCCGCGCCGGCTGGGCGGAGGTGGGCAAGGACGCTCCTCCCTACTCCTACCGCCAGGCCCTGGAGTTCAAGACCACCTCGTACGGCGGCTACGGCTACGGGTTCTGGGGCCCGAACCCCAACCTCAAGCCGGAGTTCGCCACGTCCTACGAGTTCGGCACGGAGCTCGGATTCCTGGACAACCGGGTCGGTCTCGACGCGACTGTGTACCGCAAGGAGACGAGGGACCAGATCGTCACCAGCATCCGGTCCAGCTACGCGACCGGGTTCATTCTGCTGAACGTGAACGGCGCCTCGACGCGCAACGAAGGTGTGGAGCTCACGCTGCGCGCGACGCCGGTCCTGCGCACCGATCTGGCGTGGGATGTCCAGGCGAACTTCACGAGGGCGCGCGGCAAGGTGCTCGCACTGCCGGCCGTGCTGCCCGAATACTACAGCTCGGACACGTGGCTGTACGGCAACATCCGCAACGGCACATCGCCCGGGCTGTCCACGATGTCCATGACGGGGAGGTTCTACCAGCGGAACAGGCACGGTGACATCCTCATCGATCCGACGAACGGGCTGCCGCTCCGCACGAGCGACTTCATCGACGCCGGGTACGACCGCCAGCCGGATTTCCTGATCGGTCTCTCCAACCGGGTGCAGTACAAGGCGTTCAGCCTGGACTTCCTGCTCGATATCCGGAGGGGCGGCGACATCTTCAACGCAACAGAGCACTACCTGACGGCGCGCGGTCTCAGCACCCGCACGCTCGACCGCGATCAGCCGCGCGTGGTCAAGGGTGTGCTGCGCGACGGCCTCGAGAATACAGACAACCCGACGCCGAACACGATCGTGGTGATTCCGTCCGTGAATACCAGCTACTACCTCGGCATGAGTGAAGAGAACTTCATCGAGAAGGACATCAACTGGGTACGCCTCAGGGATGTGACGCTGAGCTACCGTCTGCCGAACGGAGTCTTCGGCAGCCGTCACGCCAGTGTGTATGTCACGGGCACGGAGCTGTTCCTCCTGACGAACTACTCCGGCCTCGACCCGATCGTGAGCGCGACGAGCGCTGCTACCGGCGGCTCGGGCGGCACGGGCATCGACTACGGTAATTTCCCGACGCCGATCGGTCTCAACTTCGGCGTTCGCGTGGGATTCTGATATGACATCAACACATGGAATGCGGCGTGCGATCCGATCCCCGCTGCTGAGGATGAAGCAGATGAAGAAATTCAACCTAGCCGTCCTCGTCGCCGCGGCGACTGTGAGTACGGCATGTGACAACTTCCTGGATGTCAACGACAACCCCAATGCACCGGAGACGGTAACGGCGAACCTGTACCTGCCGCCCATGTTGCACTGGGTTGCGACGGCACCGCAGTTCGATGGCCGTTTCGTCGGCCGCTATACCGAGCAATGGGTGCTGCCGCACACCACGGGAACGCCCAACATCTGGTCGAGAATGGGTTACGACCGCGGCAGCGACAACGCCGCGCAGCAGTGGCGTGACGTCTACTGGACCATGGGCCAGAATCTGGTCGACCTGATGAATCTCGCCGAGGCCGAGGAGCGCTGGGACATCCTCGGTGTCGGTTATATCCTGAAGGCCTGGGGCTGGCTGGCGCTGACCAGCCTGCATGGTGAGATCATCATCGAGCAGGCCTTCGACGTGACCCGCTTCCAGTTCGACTACGACACGCAGGAGCTCGCGTACCAGGAAGTGCTGCGTCTGCTCGACGAGGCGATCGTCAATCTGGAGCGCACTGACGGAGCCGTCGACGCCGGCTACCTCGCTGTAGGAGACAGGATCTACAACGGCGACAGAACCAAGTGGCTGAAGGTCGCCTACGGCCTGAAGGCGATGGCCCTGAACCATTTCAGCAACAAGGCGAGTTACGATCCCGCACAGGTGATCGCACTGGTCGACCAGTCGCTGACGGGCAACGCCGATGACCCCCTGTTCCCGTATCCGGGCGTCGACGCAGCCAATGCTGACAAGAACTTCTGGGGTCGCACACGCAGCAACATCGTGAACTATCGGCAGACGCAGTTCACGCTCGAGCTGATGGACGGAACGCAGTTTGGCGGCGTGGAGGACCCGCGCATGACGCGGATGCTCGCGGCATCGCCCGATGGGGAGTACCGCGGCATCGACCCTGACATCGGCTACTCGGCGTTCACCACCGACGAGCGTCCGAACAACCTGCACGGGTTTGCGGGCACGGGCGGCCAGGGGGAGCCCGGCCGGTATCTGTTCGACGACAAGTCGAAGATCCCGGTGATGCTGACGTACTCGCAGCTCCAGTTCATCAAGGCTGAAGCGGCACTGCTGATGGGCAACCAGTCGCTGGCGAAGGCTGCATATCTGGAGGGGATCTCGTCGCACATCGACTTCGTGAACGCACGCAACGCGGAGACTGCGAATCCGACCATCACGCAGATCTCGGCGCAGGAGAAGGCTGATTTCCTGGCATCGCCGGAAATCAACCCTCCCACGCTCACGTTGTCCCACATCATGTCACAGAAGTTCATCGCGCAGTGGGCGTGGGGGCACAACGAGCTGTGGATGGACATGCGCCGCTACGACTACACGGACCTGGATCCTGTGAGTGGAACGCAGGTGTTCCGCGGGTTCACGATCCCGGCGAACCTCGATACCGACAACGGCGGTCGGCCGGTCGAACGGCTCCGCCCGAGGTACAACTCGGAGTATGTATGGAACCGGGAAGGTCTCGAAGCGATTGGCGGGCTCGCACCCGACTATCATACAGTGCCAATGTGGATCACCGAACAGTAGGGGAACATGAATAATCCTCGATCCATACTGCTGCTGCTGCTGACAGCAGCGCTCCTCCCGGCGTGCGAAGAGAACGCGGTGCAGGAGATTGCGGGACCGCCCGCCGGAGGCGCAGCCATCAAGTTCTTCAACTTCGCTCCCGGTTCACCCGGAGTGAACTTCTACGCGAACGACATTAAGGTGACTGCCGTCAGCACCACCGCGTGCGTCACCCTTACGGAGACGAACGAGGTGGAGTGCACGACGACCGGCTCGGAGTCGACGAGCGGCGTCACCTATGGCGGTTCTGCGAATGGTGCGAACGGCTGGTACTCCGATATCGCGCCGGGGCAGTACACCGTGAGTGGCAGAATCGCTGCCGCGACGGACAAGAACCTCGCGATTTCCAACCTGCAGACGAATCTCGCCGATGGCGCACGCTACTCGTACTATCTGAGCGGGCCGTACAACGGCGTAACGAAGACGGCGGACTCGTTCATCGTGCAGGACCCGATTCCTGCGATTGACCACTCGGTCGCATACGTCCGGTTCGTCAACGCAGTATCGAACGCAGCGCCGATGGTTCTCCACGCGACGAATACGGAAACGAATGCGCAGACGGCGGTGGGTGGCGATGTTGCGTACAAGTCCGCCGGCGCATTCACGAGCCTGGCGCCGGGTACCTATGACCTGGCGACGCGCACAGCGGGAGGTGCGACCGATCTCATCACGCGCGCCAATGTGGGATTCTCGGCCGGCAGGGTGTACACGATCACAGCCCGGGGCAGCATCACGGGGACGGCCGCGCTCGACAATACGGCCAATCACTGATACAGGGGGAGGGCGCCGGGAAGTCCCGGCGCCCCTCAGCTCCGGACGCGGAACCCATTCTGCAGATTGACCCATTCAGACCGTCCGGCGCCCTTCGGCCGGACGGTCTTCCTCATCTGGAGCCACCGGCCAGCGCGGTCAGGTAACATATCCGGCTGTCCCTGGCGCCGCCGTGGCGGGACCCCACCATGGCGCCCGCGGCCAATCTGCAGAATGGGTTCCGCGTCCGACGTTCGCGCGCTACGTTCGCTGCGACCGGTTCCACTCCTCCATCCTTCCAGGATTCACATGCGCTATCTCACCCTGACCGTGCTGTCTGCCACCCTCGCCGGCTGCGCCGCTGGGCCCGTCGAATACGACACGATCATCCGCGGCGGCACGATCTACGACGGCAGCGGTGGTGCACCGTATGCCGCCGACATCGGGATCATCGGTGACTCGATCGCGGCGATCAGCGACCTGGCGGCAGCGCAGGCGCCCCTGGTCGTCGATGCCAGCGGTCTCGCGGTCGCGCCCGGATTCATCAACATGCTGTCGTGGGCCACGGAGTCGCTGATCGAGGACGGCCGATCGCAGAGCGGCATCAGGCAGGGCGTCACGCTCGAGATCTTCGGCGAGGGCTCGTCCATGGGGCCGCTGAACGAGACGATGAAGGCGCAGGACAAGGCGGAGCAGGGCGACATCAAATACGACATCACGTGGACGACGCTCGGGGAGTACCTGGAGCATCTGGAAACGAGGGGCGTGGCCACGAACGTCGCGTCGTTCATCGGCGCCACGACCGTACGCATCCACGAGCTGGGCCACGAGGATCGCGAGCCGACCGGCGCGGAGCTGGAGCGCATGCGCGCACTGGTGCGGCAGGCAATGGAGGAGGGCGCGCTCGGTGTCGGCTCGTCGCTCATCTATGCGCCGGCGTTCTACGCGAAGACGCCGGAGCTCGTGGCGCTGGCCGAGGAGGCGGGCCGCTTCGGCGGCATGTACATCTCGCACATGCGCAGCGAAGGCAATGCCGTGCTCGAGGCGGTGGACGAGCTGATCACGATCGCGCGCGAAGCGGATGTGCCGGCAGAGATCTACCACCTGAAGCTGGCCGGCGCCGACAACTGGCCGAAGCTGGACTCCGTGATCGCGAAGATCGATGCGGCACGGGCGGAAGGCCTCCACATCACGACGGACATGTACCTCTACACGGCTGGGGCGACCGGTCTCGATGCCGCCATGCCGCCCTGGGTGCAGGAGGGCGGGCTCCAGGAATGGAAGAAGCGGCTCCAGGATCCGGCGACGCGCGCGCGTGTCGAAGAGGAGATGCGCACGCCGACCGACGAGTGGGAGAGCCTCTATCTGCTTAGCGGCTCGCCCGAGCGCGTGCTCCTGGTCGCGTTCAAGCAGGACTCGCTCAAGTACCTCACGGGCAAGTCCCTCGCCGACGTCGCCGCCTTGAGGGGCGTTTCACCCGAACTGGCGGCCATGGACCTGGTCGTTGCGGATGACAGTCGCGTCGGCACCGTTTACTTCCTGATGTCCGAGGAGAACGTGCGGCGACAGATCGCACTGCCGTTCATGAGCTTCGGCTCGGACGCAGGATCGATGGCCACGGAAGGCGTGTTCCTGCGATCCAATCCGCACCCGCGCGCCTACGGCAACGTCGCACGCCTGCTCGGCAGATACGTCCGCGACGAAAAGGTGATCCCGCTCGAGGAGGCGGTGCGGAAGCTGACGACGCTCCCGGCGACGAATCTGCAGCTGCGGCGGCGCGGTGCGCTTCAGGTCGGACATTACGCGGACGTCGTCGTGTTCGATCCGGCGACGGTCATGGACCACGCGACATTCGATCAGCCTCACCAGTACTCGACGGGTGTCCAGCACGTATTCGTGAATGGCGTGCAGGTGCTGAAGGATGGCGAGCATACCGGCGCACTGCCCGGCCGCGTCGTGCGCGGCCCCGGATGGACGGGCTGGGAACGCAACTGATAGCGTTGCACTCCGACGGGCGGCGCCGGTGAAGCGGTGGCGGACGTAGACGCGTATGTCCGCCACGCGGGGTCAGATCTCAGCTGCCGAGATGCTCGCGGAAGAACGCCACGGTCATCGGCCAGGCGCGGCGCGTGGCGGCCATGTTGGCGCCGTCGCGACCCTGCTGGTCGCGCAGGAATCCATGCCCGGCTCCATCGAACATGTGATACTCGTAAGGCTTGCCCAGCGCCTTCAGCGCCGAGTCGGCAGGCGGTACGCTCGCATTCACGCGCGCGTCGTCACCGCCGTAGAGACCGAGAACAGGCGCATTGACGCGCGACAGCGTCTCCGTGTCCGGGGATGAGCCGTAGTACACGACCGCCGCATCGACAGACGACGACTCGATCGCGTGGCGGAACGATGCGGAGCCGCCCCAGCAGAAGCCGACAATCCCGTAGCTGTCCGCAGCAGACGGCTGCGACATCCCCCACTCCGCCACGGCGACGAGCTGCGGATGATACGTGGCGGGATCGAGCGTGCGGATCGTGCGCGTCGCCTGCTCGCGCACCGGATCGCCGCTCTCATCGGTCGGCACGTCGTACGCCGTCATGAGGTCCGGTGCTATCGCGATGTAGCCGTCCGCCGCGAGCTGGTCGGCTACACTGCGGATCCAGCCGGTCAGACCATAGATCTCGTGGACGACCAGCACGACCGGTGCAGGCGTGCTCCGCTCAGGATACACCACCCACGCGCGGATGCTGTCGCCGCCCGTTCCGATCATCACCCACTCGCCGTGCCGCGGTGACGCATCCAGACGTGCGGCGGCCTCGGGGGCGCCCGGCGGCAGGTCGGGCTCCTGGCTGACGGCGGCCGGCTGCGCATTGGCGTCGGTATCGGCTGCGTCCTGCTCCTCACCGGCGGACGTGGTCGAGCAGGCAGTGAGTACCGCCAGCAGCAGCGGCAATGCGGAGAGAATGCTCCGGCGAGGTGTCATTCGAAGCTCCGGCGTGGGAGGTGTCAGGTGTGGGCGGGTATTGTGGCGAAATCGGGGCGGCGGCACCAGAGCGGTGTGGCCGGCACGGAGTCGCGCAACGCACGGGGCGGCACGTGCGAGCGCACGCGCACGGGCGTGGGTGCCATACGGTACGGCCGGCACGCTGCGAATGCAGCGCACCGGCCGGTGAGAGGTCAGGCCTGCGTCCCCGCCATGATGCCGGTGATTGTCGTGAGGTTCACGATCTCCTGTACCGACGAGAAGTAGTTGAGCGCGTTGATCGGCTTGTTCATTCCGATCAGGATCGGCCCGATCACCTCGCCGCCTGCGATCCGGTGCACGAGCTTGAGCGAAATGTTACCGGACTGCACGTTCGGGAAGATCAGCACGTTCGCGTTGCCGCGGATGCGTGAATGCGGGAAGTTCGCCTCCACGATCTCCGGAACGAGCGCGGTATCGGGCGCCATCTCGCCTTCGACGATGAGGCCGGGATCGCGCAAGCGCGCAATCTCCGTCGCCCGCGCCATCTTCTGCGCATAGGGATGATCGACCGAGCCGAAATTGCCGAACGAGAGCATGGCCACGCGCGGCTCGATATCGAAGAACCGTCGTGCGACGGCTGCGGAAGCGACCGCGATCTCCGCCAGCTCCTCCGCCGTCGGATCAATGTTGACCGTGGCGTCGGCAAAGAAGAGGACGCGGTCGCGCACGATCAGGCAGTACAGACCGGCGACGCGCGTGACGCCCTCGCGCAGCCGCAGCACCTGGAGCGCAGGGCGGATCGTCTCCGGGTACGAGCGGTTCAGGCCATGGACCAGACCGTCCGCGTCACCCATGTGCACCATCATCGCGCCGATGTACGCGGAGTCCTGGAGCAGCAGCCGCGCCGTCTGCGGTGTGACGCCCTTCCGCCCGCGCAGACGATACAGCTCGTCTGCGTACGCCTCGAGACTGGGCTGCGGGTCGAATATCTCTACACCGCTCAGGTCGATGCCGAGCTCGGTCGCGCGCGCGCCGATCACATCGGCGTCACCGACCAGTACGGGCTGCACGGCATTGTCGTCGATCAGGACCTGGCACGCACGCAGGATCTTCTCCTCACCCGACTGCGGCAGGACGATCCGCTTGCGCCCGGCTGAACGCGCCTTGTGCATCAGTGTGCGCGTGACCTGGTGCGCCTTCCCGAGAATGCGCCGCTCCAGGCGGTCGGCGTACTCGTCCCAGTCGCTGATCGGTTCCCGCGCAACGCCCGTCTCCACCGCCGCGCGTGCGACCGCAACTGCCTCACGCGTCAGCACTCGCGCGTCGAACGGCTTCGGGATGATGTATTCGGGGCCGAACGAGAAACGGTCACCGCCGTAGGCATTGATCACCGAGTCCGGCACGTCCTCCTTCGCCAGCTCCGCCAGCGAACGCGCGGCCGCAATCTTCATCTCCATGTTGATTGCTCGCGCCCGCACGTCGAGGGCGCCGCGGAAGATGAACGGGAAACCGAGCACGTTGTTGACCTGGTTCGGATAGTCCGACCGGCCGGTGGCCATGATCACGTCGGGCCGCGCGGCCTTGGCGGCCTCGTACGTGATCTCCGGATCGGGATTGGCCATGGCGAAGACGATCGGGTTCTTCGCCATCGCACGCACCATGTCCTGCGTCACCAGGTCCTTGCTCGATACGCCCACGAAGATGTCAGCACCGTCGAGGGCTTCACCCAGCGTGTGCCGGTCCGTCTTCCGGATGTACTGCGCCTTGTACGGGTTCGACTCCTCGCCACGCCCCTCGTACAGCACACCCTTGCTGTCTACCATCAGCACGTTCGCGGGGTCCACTCCCAGCGCCAGGTACATGTTCGCGCACGCGATGCCCGCCGCACCCGCGCCGGCGAAGACCACGCGCACCTTCGATATGTCGCGCTCCGTCAGCTCCAGTGCGTTCAGAAGCGCCGCGCTGCTGATGATCGCCGTGCCATGCTGGTCATCGTGGAACACCGGGATGTCCATCTGCTTCTGGAGCGTCTCCTCGATGTAGAAACACTCCGGCGCCTTGATGTCCTCCAGGTTGATGCCGCCGAACGTCGGCTCCAGCAGCTTGACGCACCGGATCAGCTCATCCGGGTCCTGCGTGTCGAGCTCGATGTCGAACACGTTCACGTCGGCAAAGCGCTTGAACAGGATCGCCTTGCCCTCCATGACGGGTTTCCCCGCCAGCGCACCGATGTTGCCCAGGCCCAGCACTGCAGTACCGTTCGTCACCACTGCCACCAGGTTGCCCCGGCCCGTGTAACGGAACGCGTCCAGCGGGTCCTGCTGAATCTTCAGGCAGGGAATGGCGACGCCCGGCGTATAGGCCAGTGACAGGTCGCGCTGCGTCAGAAATGGCTTGGAGGCGACAATGTCGAGCTTGCCCGGCCTGCCGCCATCGTGATAATCGAGAACTTCCCTCTCCCGAATGACCATGCGTACCCTCTGTGTGCGTTGGCGGAGCGGAATAGCCACTCCCGTTCGCATGCTAGCCGGCACGCGGTGGCGCTACAAGGGAGGGCCATCCGCAAGCGCTGTCAGGAGATTGCCGACTGCGCCGATGGCAATGCACCGCATTTTGCATTAGCATCCGCCCATGCGACGCGTCATTTCGTTCTTCGTCCTGTCCACACTGCTGCTCTCGCAGGCTGCGCCCGGTCTGTGTACGGCCGCAGCGAGCCACGCCGGGCCGGCCCACGTTGCTGCGGCGGGAGCTTCCCACGACGCTGGCGCCGCGGCGCGCCACGAAGCGCCCATTGCAGGACATGACGGACACGTAGCGGCACATGCGCACGAACAGACCGTCGCGACAGTGACTGCCCACGCGCACGCAGGCGCCACGACACCGGGTGCGGCCCAGGCCCCGCCGGAGCACGACGATTCCTGCCATGACGTCACGCGCTGCCACTGGGCGTTCGTCCCGGCGAGTGAGGCCGCTGCGATCCTCGATCAGCCCGGACCGCCACACCGGATTGCGCTCTCGCACGACGCACTGGATGCGGCAGCGGCGGCACTTCTGACACCACCCCCGAGACTGCACTCCTGAGCAGACGTGGCAGCCCGTCGAGTGGCGGGCGCCGGGAATCAAATCATCAGGAGTAGTAGTGAGCATGTCTTACAACATGAGGCGCGCGGCGCTCGCCGCAGCGCTGCTGGTTACTGCTGGATCGCCCATCGGTCTGGTCGCGCAGGAAATGCCGATGCACGGAGCCGCAGCCGATTCGGCGCAGCAGCCGATGCACGATTACATGTTCAGCCGGCAGCTCGGCTCGGGGTGGCGGCTGCTCGGGATGGCGCAGGTCTTTCCCATGGTCAGCACGGGCTTCGGCTCCAATGCGAACGATGATGTGACCCAGACGGAGCTGTACGCGACGCAGCCGGCGGTGATGTTCAATGTGGAGAGTCCAGGTTCGAAGGTCGTGCTGCGGACGACACTGAATTTCGAGGGCATCACACAGCCGGATGGCGAGCTGACGTTCGGCGGGTGGGGCGAAGGATTCATTGACCGGCGCCATCCGCACACGCTGCTGCATGAGGCCATGCTGAGCGTCAACATGCGCAACGTTGCGGGCGGCGCGTTGTCATTGTCGGCGGGACGCGGCTTCGCGCCTTACGGCACGGACGACCCGATGGCGCGGCCGGTGGTGAAGTATCCGACGAACCATCACCTGTCGCAGATCCTGGAGCGGTACACGCTGAACGTCGCATACCTCCATGGCGGCTGGAGCGTGGAGGCGGGTGCGTTCGATGGAGCGGAGCCGACGGGTCCGTACGACTTCAGCAACTTCAGCAGCATCAACTCGTGGTCTGCGCGCGTGACGCGCCGGCTGGGTGGCACGGGAACGACTGCGCCGTGGGAGCTGTCAGCATCGTTCGGCAACGTGGTCGAGACGCACGATGATGAGGAGAGCACGACACGGCTCGCGAACGTGTTCGTGCGCCACGATCGGCCGTACACGTTCGGCACGGTGTACTCGCTGCTCGAGGCGTCGGTGAGCGACCCGGAGGCGGATGGCGAGGACGGGTACTATTCGGTGCTCGGTGAGGTGCAGCTGACCCGCGGCCCGCATCAGCCGTATGCGCGTGTCGAAGTTTCCACGCGGCCGGAATACGATCGCACCGGGCCTGCCGGCACCGATGGTTTCTTCCGATACGATCATGATGACCATGCGCATGGCGCGACGCGCTGGGTCATCACGAGTCTCGGGTACGGCTACACGGCGACGAATCTGCCGTTCAGCGCGCGTCCGTTCGTGGAGATGCAGCACAACAACGCCGCGAACGAGCGCGGCGCTGTGTCGGCGCGGGAGCTGTTCGGGACGACCAGCTTCTTCTCACTCACCGCGGGTGTGCGTCTCTTCATCGGCGGCGGTCCCATGCGCATGGGCACATACGGCGTGCTCGACGCGATGACCGAGCACGGCGCCATGACGGGTCATGACATGAGCGGCGGCATGCCCGGCATGGATCACCAGGGACACGAGTGAGGGCACGCCTGGCGTCGCCGAGGCTATCCTTGCGCGTCCCGGCGTTCTGCGAGGCTATCCTGCGCCGCGTGCATGCCACGCGGCCAGGACCTCGGCCTCGCGCTCGGCAGTCAGCGGGCCGCCGACGTTCGCCTGAACGTCTGGTGCGAGCGAACGGAACCACTCCAGGGTATCCCGCGCGGTCGTCGCGAGCGGACGGAACGTGAGACCGTCAGCGAGTGCACGTGCGATGCTGACCCGTGCGAAGCCGGCGTTGTCCGGCTGCGGCGGCACCCACACGGGCATATGGGACCAGCCGCGTACGCCATGCTCGGCCAGCGTCTCGGCAGGTACCCACGTCAGCTTCATGGGCCGCGTGCCGTCGAACGCGGCGCGAATGCCGCCAAGCATCTCCGCCATGGTCAACTCGCCGGCAGGCCCCGTCGCGTTGTAGGTGCCGAACGTCCGCGTCTCCGTCATGCGGATCGTCCATTCGGCCAGGTCGCGGGCATCAATGATCTGAACGGCGTCGTGCCCCGTACCCGGCGCAAGCACTTCGCCGCCGCGGTCGATGCGTACGGGCCAGTAAGTGAACCGGCCGCTCATGTCGCCGGGTCCGACGATCAGGCCGGGTCGGATGACCGTGGTGCGACCGGGGAACCACTTCTCCGCCTCCCTCTCGGACGCCGCCTTCAGCGGGCCGTACAGCGAGCCCCTGCTCTGCTGGAACGACTGCATCGTTTCCTTCAGCGGATCATCGCCCTCGTACACGGCGGTCACCGTCCCCTCGTCCATGCCCGGCTGGCTGGTATCGGCATAGACGGAGATCGTGGAGATGAAGACATACTGCTGCGTCGCGTCCTTCAGAACGGTGCCTGCATCACGCACCCAGAACGGAAGCGATGTCGGATTGTCGATCACCACGTCCCACGTCGTGCCGTTCGCCACCTCTCGCTCGAGCGCCGCGAGGCCATCGGGCTCGTTGCGGTCACCCTGGAGGTGAACGACGCCGTCCGGCAGCTCGGTCTGGCGCCGGCCTCGGTTGAATACGGTCACGTGATGCCCGCGCTCGACCGCATAGCGGACCTGATGCGGGCCGGTGAAGCCGGTACCGCCCAGAATGAGGATGCGCAGTGCACGGGGGGCACGCGTGTGTTGCGCGCCGCCTGCGGGCGCGGTGGTCGCACCGGTCGCGTTGTCGCCAAACACGGGACTCCCCATGCCGAGCGCGCCGCCAGCGATGACAGCGCGCTTCACGAATTCACGTCTGTGCGCCACGTCAGTTCTCCTGAGTCGGTGAATCACGCCGTTGCGGCAGCCTGTGCACTCGCCCGCTCCTCCTCACCCTTGCGGGCGCGGCCGAGCAGGTATCCGACGATTGCCCATACGATGGTGACGGCCGCCGCGAGCAGTGCAACGGCCGAGGCCGACCACCCGGACGCGGCAAGACCCTTGTCCACCTGCGCGGAGATGGCGTCGCCACCGCGATAGACGGGCACATCATTGGTCATCTTCGCCTTGTACTTCGATTCGGTATCCACGCGGCTGTACAGCATCTCGCGGCCGGGCCGCACGAAGGCGTACTCACCGACGCGACGCGTGATCATCACGGCGGCGAGCACGGCGAACGTGCCGTACGCGGCAAGCAGCAGGAAGCCGGTGAACATGAGAATGGGCACCGCGGTCAGGAGCATGCCGATGCCGAACTTCTTCGCGATACGCCCTGTCAGAACGAACTGCGAGATGATCGTGAGCGTCTGCACCGTGTAGTCGAGGCGGCTGAAGATGCGGGTGCGTTGCGTGGTATCCGCGAACGTATCGGAAACCACACGCATCTGCTCGAAGTAGAGGAACGTGTTGACGGAGGCGAGCAGGATCACGAACAGCGCGATGCCGGCCAGGTACGGCGAGCGCAGGATGAGCGTGAAGCCGGCGAACGGGTTGCCGCCGATCGGCCGCTCTTCCATCCGTTCGGATTCGGGCGTGCCCCAGTGCGTGCGGTTACGCACGCGGATCAGCAGGCGCTGGAAGATGATGGCGAGGAAGAAGCCGCCGGCGCCGAAGAACAGGATGCCCTCGTAGCCGACGAATCCCACGAGCACGTCCGTCGCCATCGGCCCAACCAGTGCGCCGGCCGTTCCACCCGCCGCGATGACGCCGAACAGGCGCTTCGTCTGGTTGGAGTTGAACAGCTCGAGGAGGAAACTCCAGAAGACGGAAACGACGAACAGGTTGAGTACGCTGATGAAGACGAAGAAGAACTGGCTCGCGATGACGTTCGGTCCGGCCGGCCTCAGCATCAGCCCGACGCCTACCAGCGAGACTCCGACGAAGCCGTAGATCCACGGCAGGAAGGTGCTGCGCCGGAAGCGCGCGCACAGTGCGCCGTAGATCGGAACGAGCGCGACCGCCGCGATCCACGTGAACATAAACAGGTCGGCGACGCGGTCCGGACCGAGGATGGTGCCCACCGTCTCGCGCACGGGCCGCACCATGAAGTAGCCGCCGAGCACGCAGAAGAACAGCATGAACGCGGTCACGACCGCACCCACCTCATCGGGCTCGACATCGGCGACACGCCCGAGCAGACGGGTCAGGGGGCCGGGGGCGCGGGCAGTCTCGCTGTCGGTCATGAATTCGGCGGCCTGGCCGCGGCTCGGGTGGCGAAAAGGATAGACGCGTCAGACCGGCGGGGCCAAGCCGACGGGTTGGCCGACGAGCGGCACGGGATGA